>CAMHER010000044.1 GCA_946184215.1 uncultured Clostridia bacterium
TGTCGTCCTTCGCGGGGCCGGACATGACGACGACCTTGGCGCCGGCGTCGATGTGAGCCTGGGCCTTGCTCTTCTCAAGGTACACGCCGGTGCACTCGAGCACGTACTCGACGCCGAGCTCACCCCAGGGGATGAGGGAAGCATCGCGGTAAGTCTTGTCAGAGAGGACCTTGACGACCTTGCCGTTAACGGTGACGGTGCTGTCCTCGTCGTTGCCGACGACTTCGCCGTCGAAGCGGCCGTGGACGGAATCGTACTTCACGCAGTAAGCGATGTGGCTGGCGGGATGACCCGGAGCGTTGATCGCGACGACCTCGATGTCGTCAGACTTGATGGCGGCGCGGAAAGCGAGGGAACCGATGCGGCCGAAGCCGTTGATGCCGACTTTGATCATGAACATATCCTCCAATAAATAATTTAAAGCATATCGGGTTGTGTTGACACACAAACAGCGAGGCAGCCAAAAACTCCCTTGTTGTTTGTCTAAATTGTATCATATACTATTGGCAAAAAGCAAGTTTTCATTCCGTTTTAACCGCAAGAAAAAACGCCGAAATTCATGCCGGAATCGAGCTGGTTGCGCACCGGGTATTGTACATTTTGTTGTATTTTGTTATGATAGGCAGGTAACAGAGGGAAGGTGGGACCGTCATGCTTACTGTTTCTTCCAAAGTGCTGTCGCTCTCCTCAGAGGCAGCCGTGCTGATCCGCGCCGGGCGGATCGTCTATGCCAACAAGCGGGCAGAAAAGCTGCTGGGCAGCGGCTGCGTCGGCAAGCCGCTCACAGCGCTGCTGAGTGCGGAGATCTGTCAGTCCCAGGCCGGGATCTTTACAGCCGACACCGTCCTTGCAGGCAAGCGCTACAATGTGCGCACCGCCAGGCTGGACGATCTGCAGGCCCTGTTTTTCTCGGAAATCAGTATCGCGCCCGCGCTGGTCAACGACGCCTTCCTCTTTTCGATGCGCAGCGCTCTGATGAATCTGCGCCTTTCGGCCAACCTCTCCCAGAGCCGCGCCGAGCAGGGCGGAAACAGCGAGCTCGGCAGCTATCTGCGCTCGATACAGCGAGACGTTTTCCGCATCACGCGGCTGCTGGATAACGCCTCGGTCGTGCGGAGCATCGCGAGGGAAGATCTGGCCGTGTCCATGGCGTCGCTGGATCTTGCGGCGCTCTGCCATGCGGTGATCGACAGCGTTTCCCTGCTGCGGCCGGACATCAGCTTTCGCTTCTACGGGGAGGAGAGCTTCTATCTCATCGCCGACCGCGTTCTGATCGAGCAGCTTCTCTATAACCTGATCTCCAACGCTCTGGTCCATGCCGAGGGGCTGGAGCATATCACGCTCAGTCTCAACCCCACCCCCACGCAGGTCATTGTCTCCGTCAGCGACGACGGCTGCGGGATCGACGAGGAGGTCATGGGGCATGTCTTTGAGCGCTATCGCGCGTTCTTTGCTTTGGGCGAGATGGGCCGCGGGGCGGGTCTTGGGCTGTCGGTCGTGCGCGCCATCGCGCAGGCCCATGACGGCACGCTGATGCTGGAGAGCAGACCCGGCTCCGGCACCTCCGCGCGGGTGTCGCTCTCGCGCAAACTGCCCGGGAAAGCGCTGTCCGCCCCGAAATGGGATGGTCTCGGTGAAAATGCGCTGCTGATCGGTCTTGCGGACTGTCTCGACGCGGATTGTTACGACGGAAAATATCTGGATTAGCAGCCGTTTGCTGCCTGAGAAAGCCGCCCCGGAGGGGCGGCTTTTTCAGCTCTTAATATTCATAGCTTCCGCCGCCGATAAATTCGCGTACCAGCGAATCTCTCGGGACAAGGTTCTCGTCGATGTCGCCGAAGAGCTGCAGCGCGGGCAGCACGCTGCGCAGCTCGTCAAAGCGCTCGATCCCCTCCGGTACGGTCTTGAACAGCTCCGTCGCCGTATGGTTGAACACCGGCAGCTCATAAGGCAGGGAGGAGTCGAACTGGAAGTCGGCCTTGTTCTTGAACGGGGAAATATAGGTCTTCTCTCCGCGGCGAACGTTGGCCCACATGCCCATCGTCTCCGCCGGGGCTGCGCCGCGGAAATTGTAGTCGCGCACCATGCGGCGGACCAGACGGAACCAGGTGCTTTTGAACACGACCCGTCCCTCGAACAGCACGTCGCTGCGGGCGGAGATATAGAGCTTGAAGGCCTCCGGATGCTTGTCGGTGATCATGTCGTTGAGCGCGTGGATGCCCTCGAAGATCACGATCTCATCCGCTCCGAGCTTGATGGATTTTGACGGCTCATAGGCGCGCATCTTGCGGGAAAACTCATACTTCGGCACGTAGATCCGCTCACCCCGGGAGAGCATGGAAAAGTGCTCGTTCATCAGGTCCATATCCAGGCACAGCGGACTTTCCAGGTCATACTCTCCTTCCGGCGTGCGGGGCGTTGTCTGGGGACTGATGGTTTTGAAGTAATCGTCCATGCCCACGTAATGGCTGCGGATGCCGCGCTTTTCCAGCGCCTCCGAGATCTTCATGGCCGTCGTGGTCTTGCCTGAGCCGGAAGGCCCGGAGAGCAGCACGATGGGGCTGATCTTATAATTCTCAACGATCCTGTCCGCCGCTTCGTTGACGCCGGCGCGATAACGCGCGTCGCCCTCCTCGATCAGGGCGCAGGGGTCGGCCACGGTTTTGAAATTGATGTCCGAAAGCTGATAGGCCATGGTTCAGTCCTCCCATTCACGGTAAAAGGTTTCGATCTTCTTCTTTTCCGCGCACAGGCCGTCGATTCCGCCGATATATTCCAGCGGGTACTTCGGCGCGATAAAGCGCAGGTTGCGCCCGCCGTCGCGGCGGACAAGCTTGGTTGAGCCGCCCGCTCCCATAGCGAGGATGGTGCAGAGCTCTTCCATAATACAGATATTATACAGATTCACTGCCCCCGGCTTTGCCCAGCCAATGTTCTCAAAGCCGCCGGACATGAACTTCTGCCGGTAGAGATAGTAGGGCTCATAGCCCGCAGCGCGCAGCTTTTCCTCCGCAAAGTCCAGCATTTGCCCCACCGCCGCGGCGTCCGGCAGCTCGGTGCCCTCGGTGAGGATGCGCGAGCCTTTTTTCAGGCTCAGTGTATGCACGGTGATGTTCTCCGGGGAGAGCGTGAGCACCTGCTCCAGGGTATCGCAGAAGCCCTCATAGCTGTCCGCGGGCAGGCCGGCGATCAAATCCATGTTCACGGCAAAGCCCCCCGCGGCGCGCACCGCTTTCAGCGCCTCGATCACGTCCGCCGCGCTGTGCTTCCGCCCGATGGCCTGGAGCACGGTGTCGGACATGGTCTGGGGATTGACGCTGACACGGTCACAGCCGTGGGCGCGCAGCACGTTCAGCTTTTCCGCCGTGATCGTGTCGGGCCGTCCGGCCTCGACGGTAAACTCCCGCACGGAAGAGAGGTCAAAGCTTCTCTCCAGCGCCGTGCAGACCTCCTCCAGCTGCTGGGCCGACAGCGTTGTGGGTGTGCCGCCGCCGAAATAGACCGCCACCGGCCGCAGGCCAAGCGCGGCGGCCTGCTGTCCCGTCGCCGCGATTTCCTTCACCAGAGCGTCCACGAAGGGCGCCATCAGCTTCATGCTCTTTTCCACCGACTGGCTGACAAAGCTGCAATAGGCGCAGCGTGTAGGGCAGAACGGTACGCCCACGTAGAGGCAGACGTCCCGTCTCTCCAGCGAGCGCTCGGCGGCCCGGGTATGGCGCGTGGTATCCAGACACAGGGCGGCACGGCGCGGCGTGACGTCATAGTCTGCCATAAAATGGGCAAGCGCCTCATCCTCCGAAAGCCCGCTTTTGAGCAGCGAAGAAAACACCTTGCCCGGCCGCACGCCCGTCAGCGCGCCCCAGGCGGGGCGCGGCACGCCGGAGGACAGCGCCGCGCGGTAAATGGCGTTTTTGATCAGGCGCTGGTGGATGCGCTCCGTGGTGAGCGCATCCGTCAGCAGGAGGTTATCGGCGCGGGCAATGCCGCGCAGGCGTTCGCCGCCGCGGACAAGCAGGCAGCTGGCCGTCGTATAGCGTTCTGCCCGGTGGAGACGGATCTCCATCCGGTCCCCCGCCGGCTTTCCCGCGGGATAGAGGGGCCGCTCGCCGGGAAAGACGGTCAGAAGCATCTGCTCGACCGCGTATTGATAGGAATGTCCCTTCAGATATAGCTTCACCGCTCTATCTCCCGCGAAATGATCTTCCGGCGGCGGAATCCCGTCACCGGAGAAAAAGAAAAGCTCTTCCCCGAAGCGTTCGGATAAGGATCGGATTTATTATAACAGAACGGATATCGTCTGACAACGGTTAAAATTTTTGAAAAGACAAGGCGTTTGAAGCAAAAAGAAGAAAAAAACCTTATTTTTTTCAAAAAAAACAATGGAAATTTTCTGAAAAATGGTGTATGATTATACTATGAGTAATACAGTGGGGGAGCTATTTGATGTTTTCCGTCGGAGAAAAAATTATTTACGGGGAGAACGGTGTCTGTACCGTCTCGAAAATCGGCTCGCTGCCGATGGACGGTCCTGAGGGGAAGGTGTATTACCACCTCACGCCCCTGGTCGGAAGCGGCACGTATTTCGCTCCGGTCGATTCCACGGCGTATATGCGTCCGGTCATGTCCCGTTCGGAGGCCGAGGCCTTTGTGGCCTCGATCCCGGCGATCGAGCCCGCGATTTGCCACGACACACGCTTTAACCATGTGGACGCCTTCTATCGGGAGCTGTTCAAGAGGCACTCCTGCGAGGCGCTGGTATCGGTCATCAAGGGGCTGCATAGGCGCACGGTGGACCGCAAGACCAAGTCCAGCCGGGCCGAGGCCACGATGAAGCGCGCCAAGGATATCCTGCACGGCGAGCTTTCCGTCGCGCTGGGGATCGACATCAGTGAGGTCGAAGACTATATCGCGCAAAGCGTTGCCGCGGCGGAATAAGGCCGCGGCTCCCTGCCGGGGCACGAGCGTGCCCCGGTTTTTTTCTTGTCGTTTGGGCTCAGGGCGTGCTATACTGTATCAGAAAACATCAGGAACCGGGGTTTTGGGATTTGGCTTCTATTGCAAGAAAACGTGATACGGATATGACCGAGGGCAGCATCCCGCGGCTGCTTATCACCTTTGCGCTGCCGCTGATGGTGGGCAACGTGTTCCAGCAGCTTTACAACACGGTTGACTCGATCATCGTCGGCAACTTTGTCAGCAAGCAGGCACTGGCCGCCGTCGGCTGCACGGGGCCGATCATCAACACGCTCATCGGCGTTTTCGCCGGGCTGTCGGGCGGCGCGGGCGTGGTGATCAGCCAGTTCTACGGCGCGAAGGACCGGGAGCGGCTGCGCCGTGCGGTGCAGACCACCGTGGTGCTCACAGCGATCATGTGCGTGCTCCTCACGGCGGCGGGCGTTTTGATGGCGCCGCTGCTGCTGCGGCTGATGGATACCCCCGCGGACGTGATGGGGGCGGCCTCGGAGTACCTGCGGATCTACTTCTGGGGCATCTCGGGGATGCTGCTGTACAACATCGGCGCCGGCATCCTGCGGGCCGTGGGCGACTCGACCCACCCGCTGTATTTTCTGATCTTCTCGGCCACGACGAACACCGTGCTGGATTACCTCTTCGTCAAGGTCTTTTCCTTCGGCATCGCGGGCGCGGCAATCGCCACGATCGTCTCCCAGGCGCTGTCGGCTGTGCTGGTGATGGGGATGCTGGTCCGCTCAAAGGAGGATTACCGCGTGGATCTGAAGGCCCTGCGCCTTGACGGCGCGGTTTTGAAGCGGATCTGCGAGATCGGTATCCCCTCTTCCCTGCAAATGGGCGTAACGGCGGTTTCGAACGTATTTGTCCAGTCCTATATCAACCGCTTTGAAAGCTCCTGTATGGCGGGCTGGGCAGCCTATAACAAGCTGGATGCCTTTGCGATGCTGCCGCTGATGGGCTTTTCCATGGCCGTGACCACCTTTGTGGGACAAAACTACGGTGCCGGGAAGCTGGACCGGGCCCGCAGCGGCCCGCTGCACGCGCTTTGGATCGGTACGCTGATCATGGTGGCGATTCTGACGCCGATGATGCTCTTTGCTCCCACGCTGGTGAGGCTGTTCAATCAGGAGGCGGAGGTCATCGCCTTCGGCACCCTGTTTATCCGCCTCATCTCGCCGTTCTATCTGCTATGCACGATCAACCAGATCTATTCCGGCGCGCTGCGCGGCGTGGGCGATACGAAGGCGACGATGATCATCATGCTCTTCTCCTTCGTTTTCTTCCGCCAGCTGTATCTCTTCACGGCCTACCGCCTCGGCGGCGGCATCGTGCCCATCGCCCTGGGCTATCCGGCGGGCTGGATCATGTGCAGCACGGTCATCCTTATTTACTATTACCGCTTTGCGCGCCAGCGGGCGCTGAAAAAAGTGGCGCAGAATCCCCTTCAGCAGAGCTGAAGGCCGAAAAGAAAACCGGGAAAGGAGTTATCCTTTCCCGGTTTTTTCATGCGCTGTCCTGTGTGAGGGAGAGCTCGCAGTAATAATTGACCAGCAGATCGACGCAGGCGCCGTAGCTTTTCAAGCCCAGTGTCTGGTCATAGCTGTGCAGAAAGCCCTCATAAACCGTATTCGAAGCCTTTTGCACCGGCGTCTCGAACTGCCGCCAGTAGGCATTGCGCGCGGAGAGGTCGCGCACCACGTCCTCTGATAACTCGGCGCTGATCTCCTCCCAGGCCTCCGTGTCGGCGCGGTAGAGCGCGTTGGCCAGATGCGTATAGGCAAGCAAACAGGCGCTGTAGCAATAGTCCGGATCGCCATAGCGCAGGGAGGCGAGCACGGCGGTGAAGTTGGCCTCCTGCTCCTTTGCCACGCCGCGCTGGTGTGACAGCTCATGGGCCACAGTGGCGGCCAGATCGCAGACCGGCGAGTCCATGTTCACGTTTGCCTCCGCCGTGAAGGGGAAGAAGAAGCCCGTAAAATCCAAATAGCTCATGACGCGGGAGAAGAAAATCCCCTTGGCCGCCAGCGGCGGGCCGGCAAGATTGGGATAGTCCGCCTCCGTTTCGGCAAAGACCAGCGGCGATTTTTGCAGGATCTCCGCGCGGTCGGAGGCGCAAAGCCCGTTTTCGTCCCGGGCGACCATCGCGCCATAGCGGTTCGCCCCCCGGGCGAAGTACCGCGTGACGGAGGCAAGCTGTTCGACGCTGACGGGCTCGGCGGAAAAGCCGTTCTCGGCGGCAAAGTCCTCGCCGTAATAATACACGCCCCAGAGGAGGCAGAACAGCGCATAGACCGAGCAGACGGCGGAGATAAGCGTGACAAGCATGCGGTAGAGGCGTTTTCCCTTCTCTGCGCGGCGGAAGAATTGAACGAGCTGATAAAGGATGTAAACCAACGCCGCGATCACCGCGGCGGCAAGCAGCAGCTCCGCCACGGAAAAGGGCACGTGAGCGTTGAGTTGTCCCAGTGCCCGGTGGATCGGGCGAACAGCCTTCTGCGAGAGGAAGGACATCAGCGCACAGTTCCGTCTCGTCAGCAGGTGCAGCGCGATCAGCGCTGCGGAGAGGAGCAGCAGCGTATGCCGCTTCGGGCAAAGGGCGAATATGGCGGCAAGGCCGCGTTTTTCCCGTACTTTCGTTTCCATGCGACCACTATACACCCTTGTTCAGTCTGCAGGCAAGTGTCAAAAAATACCGGAGCCTCAAACGGCTCCGGTATTTTTGTCAAATCAGCGCGTGATGCGTGTACCGCTCCGACCCGCAAGCGCGTCGGCGGCGCAGCCTAAAGAGGCGATGATCGCCTCGGCCCCGTCGCGGGATCGAACAAAGTCCATGCAGGCCTCGATCTTGGGGCGCATGCTGCCGGGGGCAAACTGGCCCTCGGCCAGATAGCGCTCGCAGTCGGCAAGCGTGAGCTTCTCCAGCTCTCTCTGGTCTGGCTTGTTATAGTTGAGGCACACCCGCTCCACCGCTGTGAGGATGACGAGCTTGTCGGCGTGCAGCTCGCGCGCGAGCAGCGCGCAGGCGCGATCCTTGTCGATGACGGCGGCGACGCCCTTGAGGCCTTCGGCGGTCTCCACCACGGGGATCCCTCCCCCACCGACGGTAATGACGATGTCGCCCGCCGCGACCATCCGCTCGATCAGCGCAAGCTCGACAATGCGCTGCGGCAGCGGCGAGGGCACGACGCGGCGATAGCCCCGCCCCGCGTCCTCTGTGAAGGTAAAGCCCTTTTCGCTTGCGATGCGCGCAGCCTCTTGTCTGGTATAAAAGCTGCCGATCGGCTTGGTGGGGTTCTGAAAGCCGGGGTCGGCGGGGTCGACGACGACCTGCGTGATCACACTCGCACAGCACTTTTTCAGCCCCTGTTCCTGCAGCGCGCAGCCGAGAGCCTGCTGGAGATGATAGCCGATATAACCCTGGGTCATGGCCCCGCACTCCGGGAAGGGCATGGCGGGCGTGCCGCCGCCGCTGAGGGCGGCGTATTCCATCGCCAGATTGATCATGCCCACCTGAGGGCCGTTGCCATGGCCAATGACCAGCTCATAGCCCCGCTCGGCAAGCGGGACAAGAGCCGCGGCGGTGTCCTTTACCAGCGCAAGCTGCTGCTGGGGCGTTTTGCCCAGCGCGTTTCCCCCCAGGGCAACTACGATCCGCTCCGCCATTTCTCAGTGCAGCGTGGCGTACAGGACAGCCTTGATGGTGTGCATACGGTTTTCCGCCTCGCGGAACTGGCGCGCGTGCGTGCCGAGGAAGACCTCGTCGGTAACTTCCATGGCCTCCAGGCCGAACTTCTGATAGATCTCCTCTCCCACAGTGGTCTCCCGGTCATGGAAGGCGGGCAGGCAGTGCAGGAAGATCGCCGTCGGCTTGGCCTTTTCCAGCAGCGCGCCGTTGACCTGATAGGGCAGCAGCAGGCGGATGCGCTGCTCCCACAGCTCGGCCGGCTCGCCCATAGACAGCCAGATGTCGGTATAGAGGATGTCGCAGTCCTTCGCGCCCTGGGCGGGATCGTCGGTAAACTCCAGGACGGCGCCGGTCTCGCCGGCGATGTCGTGACATTTCTCGATCAGCCACTCCGCAGGCATCAGTTCCTTCGGGCCGCAGGCACAGTAGTGCAGGCCCAGCTTGGCGCAGACGACCATCAGCGAGTTTGCCACGTTGTTGCGCGCATCGCCGAAGAAGGTCAGCTTACGGCCGCGGAGATCGCCGAACTCCTCGCGGGCGGTCAGAATATCCGCCAGCATCTGGGTGGGATGAAAATCGTCGGTCAGGCCGTTCCACACCGGCACGCCGGAGTATTTGGCCAGATCCTCGACGACGGACTGCTTGTAGCCGCGGTACTCGATGCCGTCATACAGCCGCCCCAGGACCTTGGCCGTGTCGGCCAGCGACTCCTTTTTTCCCATCTGCGACGAGCCGGGATCCAGGAAGGTGACGCCCATGCCCAGATCGCGGGCCGCCACCTCAAAGGAGCAGCGCGTGCGGGTGGAGGTTTTTTCGAAGAGCAGAACGATCTGCTTGTCGCTGAGCCATTTGTGCGCCGTGCCGGTCTGCTTCATGCGCTTGAACTCCGCCGAGAGGTCGAGGAGATAATTGATCTCCTCGGGTGTGTAGTCCAAAAGGGTGAGAAAGCTTCTGCCGCGGATGTTGAGAGCCATGGTGTGTTCCTCCTATTATAATAATCCTACGATGGTGAGATGTGTTCGGATCAATCCGCCCGGATGAGCGGCATGGACATACAGCGCGGGCCGCCGCGGCCGCGGGAGAGCTCCGCCGACGGCATTTCCAGGATCTCTACGCCGCACTGGCGCAGGATCGGGTTGGTAACGTCGTTGCGCTCGTAGACGATGACCTTGCCCGGCGCGACGCAGAGGGTGTTCGAGCCGTCGTTCCACTGCTCGCGCGCCGCGGCGATCATGTCGTCGCCGCCGCAGTGGATCAGCTGAACATGCTCGGCGTGGGTATATTTCTCCAGAATGGTCTCCAGCTTTGCGTCGACACGCTCGATGTGAAGGTCCTCCGCCCCGCCGTCGCCGGGGGTGATTTCATAGACCGTCAGCGGGCCGATGATCGCCGGGTGGACGATGTATTTTGCCGTGTCGATCTGGGTGAAGACCGTATCGAGATGCATGAAAGCGCGGGAAGAGGGAATGTCGAAGGCCAGCACGGTGCGCACGCTTGCCTCGGGGTCGGAAAAGAGACGGCGTGCGGCGCTCTCGATGCCGTCGGGAGAGGTGCGCTGGGAAATGCCGACGGCAATGGTGTCCGCCGTGAGGTTCAGCACATCGCCGCCCTCGATGCTGGCGTGATCCGTGCGGTCATAATAGCGGCGCAAGCCGGCAAAATCGGGGTGATAGCGGAAAATATAATCCGCGTAGATGGTCTCGCGGCGGCGCGTGGGATAACGCATACGGTTGAGCAGCACGCCCGTGCCGACCGAGGCGAAGGGGTCGCGCGTGAAATACAGGTTGGGCATCGGGTCGACAATGATATCGTCGGCCGGTGCGATGCGGTCCTGCAGCGAATAGGCCGAGGCGTCTCCGATTTCCTTGAGGGCGATGCCCTCCATGGTTTTTTCCACCAGCGCCTTGCCGCTGTAGTTCTCCAGCAGATAATCACAGAGCTTTTCCCGCCAGAGCCCCGTGCGGATATCGCCCTCGCTGAGCCATTGCAGCAGGAAGGGCCGGATCAGTTCGGGGCGCATGGCGAGCACCTCGGTCATCAGATCCTCGAGATAGACCACCTCGACGCCGTTTTCCCGCAGCAGCGCGGCAAAGGCGTCATGCTCCCGCTGCGCCACCTTCAGAAAAGGGATATCGTCAAAGAGCAGCTCGCCGAGCCGTTTGGGCGTCAGCTTCAGCAGCTCGCGTCCCGGGCGGTGCAGCAGGACCTTTTTCAACGGTTGGATCTCGTTTCTGACACAGATTCCTTTCATATTCCGCTCCTACCATTTTTTCCTTTTTCGGGGAAAAACAAAAGGTACAGCGAACACCGTACCTTTTGATTCGCGCAAGAGCCCGCCGGGGCTTTGCGCGGCTTTTCTATGCAGATAAAAGAGTCACATGGACTCCGGCGCCGAGACGCCGATCAGAGAAAGTGCATTTTTCAGCGTGATCATCGTGGCCTTGACGAGGCCGAGACGCTGGTTGGTCAGTTCGCTGTCGTCGGGGTTGTTGACCTTGACGGCATTGTAATAGCTGTGGAAGGTCTTGACGAGAGAGAGGATGTAGTCCGTCATCTTGTTGGGCTTGCGCAGCGCGGCGTCGGCGGCGACCTCCGCGGGGAACTCGCCGATCTTTTTGAGCAGCAGCAGCTCCCGCTCGTCTGTGAGACGGTCATAGCGTTCGGCGGGTTCAAACTTCGCGATCTTGGGGTTGTTCAGGATCGAGTTCATGCGGGAGTGGGCGTACTGGGCGTAATAGACCGGGTTGTCATTGTCGCGGCTGCGGGCCAGCTTGAGATCCAGATCCATATGCGTGGCCACGTCCTTTGAGACGAAGAACCACCTGGCGGCGTCGACGCCGATGTCCTCGCACAGCTCGCGCAGGCTCAGGGCATTGCCGGTGCGCTTGGACATTTTGACCTCCTTGCCGTCCTCGACCATGCGGACCATCTGAATGAGGTCCACCTCCAGCGTATCCGCCGGGTAGCCGAGCGCGGTCAGCGCCGCCTGCATGCGGGTGATATACGAATGATGGTCGGCGCCCCAGAGGTCGACGAGCTTGGGATAGCCGCGCTCGATCTTGTAGACGTGATTGGCAATGTCGGGCGTGAGATAGGAGAGCGTCCCGTCGCTCTTGCGCAGCACGCGGTCCTTGTCGTCGCCGTAGTCGGTCGAGCGGAACCAGAGCGCGCCGGCCTGCTCGTAGAGGAGACCCTTGTCCGCCATGCGCTGCAGGCAGTCGTTGATGCGCGCCCGGCCGTTTTCATAGAAGAAGGTCTCGTGCATCCACGAGTCGATCTTCACGCCGTAGGCCAGCAGATCCTTTTCGATCTTCTTCAGCTCCAACTCCTTGCCGGTCTGCATAAAATAGGCCATGCGCTCTTCTTCCGGAGCGCCGAGCCACTTGTCGCCATCCTTCTCCGCGATCGCATACGCGATCTGACGGACGTCCTCGGCGTGATAGCCATCCTCCGGCAGCGGGTAATCATCCCGGCCGAAGTATTCAAAATAGCGTGCCGTCAGACTGCGGCCCAGCATGACGATCTGGTTGCCGGCGTCGTTGACATAGTATTCGCGCAGCACGTCATAGCCGCTTGCCTCCATCAATCGGCAGATGCAGTCGCCCCAGGCGGCGTTTCGGGCATGGCCGCAGTGCAGCTCGCCCGTGGGGTTGGCGCTGACCCACTCCACCAGGACGC
>CAMHER010000045.1 GCA_946184215.1 uncultured Clostridia bacterium
GAAAGAGGCAGAGGACAGTATAGACAATCTCCTGAAAGCCATCGAGATGGGCGTGATCACGAAATCCACCAAGGAACGGCTGGAAGCGCTGGAAACGGAAAAAGCCGAGTTGGAAAACCAAATCGCCCTGGAGAAACTCAAGCAGCCGACTTTGACAGAAGAATTCATCCGCTACTGGCTGGAGCGTTTTCGCGGGATCGACACCACGAATATAGCCCATCGGAAGCTCCTGATCGATGTGTTCCTGAACACGGTATACCTCTACAACGACAAGGTCGTGATCACCTTCAATTACAAGGAGGACGCTGAAACTGTAAATTTTAGTGATATAGAGGCCGCGCTCCATTCGTGTGCCTTCGGTTCGGATTTCAAATTCACTTCTTCACCAAAATAAAAGCAGTCCGCCATCGGCGGGCTGCTTTTATTTTGGTTATTTCGTCTCCGCGCCCCGGCACGCATCGTCCCGGACAGACGCCACTGCGAGGCAAGCTGGGAAAAACAGATCCCCTTCTTTCTTCCCACGCTTCTCTATGAGTTGGAGGAATAGGATATGCTGATGCACTATGAAAAATGGTACAGTCCGGCGCTCCGCCGCGACATGGAGATCAAGGTATACGGCCGCGGGGGCAAACCGGTGCTGTATATTCCCTGCCAGGACGGCCGCTTTTTCGATTTTGAAAACTTCGGCATGATCGACGCCTGGGCTCCGTTTATCGAGTCGGGGCGGGCGACGGTCTTTTCCGTCGATACGATCGACAGCGAGACCTGGTCGAACACGGACGGCGACCCCTACTGGCGCATCCGCCGCCACGAGGAGTGGATGCGGTATCTTAGCGGGGAGGTCGTGCCCTATATCCGCGAAGTCTGCCGCGGCTACGGCTGGCAGAGCGATCCGGGGATTCTGGCCTTCGGCTGCTCGCTCGGCGCCATGCATGCGGCCAACCTCTATTTCCGCTATCCGGAGGCCTTTGAGAGCTGCTTGCGCTCAGCGGCGTCTACGACACGGAATACGGCTTCGGCGGCTACATGGACGAGGCGGTCTATCTCAACTCCCCGGTGCATTACCTTTCCAACATGCCGTATGACCACCCGTTCTTCCCTCTGTACCGCGCTCATCGCGCGATCATCTGCGTGGGGCAGGGTCCCTGGGAGCTGACGGATTATACCCGTTCGCTGCACCGCGTGCTTGTGGAAAAGGGCATCCCGGCCTGGGTGGACTACTGGGGCTATGACGTTTCGCACGATTGGCCGTGGTGGTTCAAGCAGGTGGCCTGTTTTGTGCCGGATCTTCTGTAACAGCTTTAATAATAGAAAGAAGCGATCATTGTGAAAAACGTAATCTTTATCTCTCCGAATTTCCCCGTGAACTACTGGCAGTTCTGCCATGAGCTGCGCTGCGACGGCGTCAACGTCCTCGGCATCGGCGACCAGCCCTATGACGAGCTGCGCTTCGAGCTCAA
The DNA here is from genome assembly GCA_946184215.1 of uncultured Clostridia bacterium. Classification (GTDB taxonomy): domain Bacteria; phylum Bacillota; class Clostridia; order Oscillospirales; family Oscillospiraceae; genus Limivicinus. The sequence continues at coordinate 1,461 of CAMHER010000045.1, forward strand.
AAGCAGCCTGACGGAATACTACAAGGTCTCCTCGCTTGAGGACTACGACCAGGTATACCGCGCGGTCGCGTTCTTCATCTTCAAATACGGGCGGATCGATTTTCTCGAGTCGAACAACGAATACTGGCTCGAGCAGGACGCCCATCTTCGCAGCGATTTCAACATCGCCGGCGGCTTCCGTGTGGAAGACGTGCCGCGCATCAAGTACAAATCCGGCATGAAGGAATATTACCGCCGCGCCGGGATCCCCACCGCGCGCTTCCATATGGTCGGCGACGCGGCGGGCTGCCGCGCCTTTATCAAGGAGGTGGGCTGGCCGGTCATCGTCAAGCCGGACAACGGCGTCGGCGCCGTGGCTACCTATAAGCTGGAAAACGAGGAGCAGCTCGACGCCTTCCTGTCCGCGCGCGACGGCCGCTTCCCCTATATCATGGAGGAGTTTATCGACGGCCAGATCAATTCCTATGACGCCATCATCGACTCCCGGGGCGAGCCGCTGTTCGAAACAGGCAACATCACCGGCATCGCCATCATGGACATCGTCAACAACCGCGACAACTCCCTGTACCACATCCTCAAGGAGCTGCCGGAGGACACCCGCGCCTTCGGCCGCGCCGCGGTCAAGAGCTTCGGGGTGAAGAGCCGCTTCGTTCACTTTGAGTTTTTCCGTCTGACGCGCGACCAGCATATCGGCAAAAAGGGCCAGCTCGTCGCGCTGGAGGTCAACATGCGCCCCAGCGGCGGCTATACGCCGGATATGATCAACTTTGCCCACAGCACCAACGTCTACAAGATCTGGGCGGATATGGTGGCCTTCGACCGCTCAAAGATGCCGGTGGGGGAGCACCGCTTCTGTGCCTGCGTCGGCAGACGGGACGGCAAGCATTTCCGTTACAGCCACGAGGAGCTGGCCAAACGCTATGCCGCGCAAATGCGCATGATGGAGCGTCTGCCCGCAGCGCTGGCCGAGGCGATGGGCGACCAGCTGTTCCTCGCGGTCTTCGACACGCAGGAGGAGCTCGACGCCTTCTACCGCGACGCGGTGGAGTGTGTGTGAAGCCACAATAAAAAAGCCGAAAAGCAGCCTTTTGGGGCTGCTTTTCGGTTTGCGGAGGATCAGACGGTTGTTTTCCAGATGTGCGTATAGTATACTGCATGCAGTATACTTCCGCCGATCCCGCCGTGTGCGGCGCCGGATCGTATTGATATAAAAAAGAAAGGGGAGAACGCCGTGAAACGGGGAAGAGGAATCCTCTCGTGCCTGCTGCTCGCCTCGCTCCTCCTGTTGGCGGGCTGCTCCGGCGCGCCAGAAAAGCAAACGGAAACGACAGGGGAGACGGGCTCCTGGCGCGTTGTCGTCGCGACTGATCTGCACTATCTTGCCCCTTCGCTGACCGACCACGGCGAGATCTTCCGCCGCGTTATGGAGGCCGGAGACGGCAAGGTGACCGAGTTCTGCGACGAGATCGCGGACGCGTTCCTGGAGGAAGTGAGAGTGGGTAAGCCGGATGCGCTGATCCTTACCGGGGATGTAAGCTTCAACGGCGAAAAGGCGAGCCATCTTGCCCTTGCCGAAAAGCTCGCATCACTTGAGGAGGCGGGCGTCCCCGTGCTGGTGCTGCCCGGCAACCACGATATGTACCGGAACTGCTATTCCTTCTTCGGCAGCGAGGGAGAACAGGTCGAATCTGTCAGCGCCGAGGAGTTTGCCGCGATCTATGCGGCCTTCGGCTTTGACGAGGCGATCTCGCGCGATGCTGACTCGCTGAGTTATCTGGCACAGTTGAACGATCACACGCGCATGCTGATGCTGGATGCCGACACGCCGCACGATTTCTGCAGCCTGTCGGACAAGACCCTCTCGTGGATCGAGCGGCGCCTCTCCGAAGCAGCCGTGGAGGGGCAGACGGTGCTGGCCGCCTGCCACCAGAATCTGTACAAGCATTCGATGTTCGGCGCGGGCTACGTGCTGGGCTGTGCCGGAAAACTACACGCGCTGCTGGAAAAATACGGCGTACCGCTTCTCCTCAGCGGCCACATGCACATCCAGCACATTATGACCGAGGGAAGCGTAACGGAGATCGCGACCTCTTCCCTGACGATGGGGGCGTGCCAATACGGCGTGCTCACATGGGGTGACGGCGCGATGCGCTATGAGACAAGGTCGGTCGATGTCACGTCCTGGGCCGCCCGGCAGGGCCTGGACGACGAGCGTCTTGCGGATTTCGCCGCCTACGCCATGGGCCGGATGGAGAGCCGCACCCGCACCCAGGCGGAGGAGCAGCTGGAGGCGCGGGGCATTTCGGCGCAGGTGGCCGCACCGCTTGTAAACTATGCCTGCGCACTGAACAACGCCTACTTCTGCGGCGATTTGTCCGCCATTCCGTCGCTTGACCCCGACGGCAGCCTGCTTGCGGCCTGGAAGGAGAGCGGCAGTTCCTTCGGCTCCTACTTTGCCTCGATCGAGCAGGAGATCGGAAAGGACCACACAAGATGGCATGATCTGGAAGATCCGGAATAAAAATCCGGAAATCACGCCCAAAGCGGCAGCTAACCGGAAAGATATTGAAAAACTGCTTTTTTTGTGCAAAACAGAGATTGTTTATTCCTTGACGATTTCACAGTTTAATGGTACAGTAGCGTTGACGCAGAAGAGATGAGAAAAAGCATCCCTGCGTGAAAACTGTATTGATGAGGAGTACTGAAATGAAAAAGATTTTCGCAATGCTTCTTCTGGTCTGCATGATCCTGTCTCTGGCAGCATGCGGCCAGCAGGCAGCTCCCGCTCCCGCGGCCGAGCAGCCCGCCGCCGAAGAGGCCGCCCCTGCCGAAGAGGCCGCCCCCGCTGAAGAGGCCGCCCCCGCCGAAGAGGCTGCCCCCGCTGAGGAGCCCGCCGCCGCTGCCGAGTATAAGCTCGGTATGGGCGTCAGCCTCAACATGGACAGCTCCAAGACCGGCAACGCCCAGGTCGACGCCACCGTCGCCGCCGTCGTCACCGACGCCGAGGGCAAGATCGTCGCCGTCAAGCTGGACGTCGCCCAGAACAAGATGAACATCACCGACGGTGAAGTCGAGACCGACAAGGAATTCAAGACCAAGCTCGAGCTCGGCGATGACTACAACATGGTCAAGTTCTCCGACGCCGTTGCCGAGTGGTATGACCAGGCCGCAGCGTTCGAAGCCTACGTGATCGGCAAGACCGCTGACGAGGTCGCCGGCACCGAGACCGTTGTCAATGACGAGGGCCACACCGTCGTCACCGACGAGACGCTCTACGCCTCCTGCTCCATCTCCGTTGGCGATTTCATCGAAGCCATTGTCAAGGCCTGCAACGATGACCAGGCCCAGACCTTCACCGCCGGCGAGTTCAAGCTCGGCCTCGCCGCCATCACCGAGATCGACGCCGCCACCAAGGCCGCGACTGCGGATGAGGACGGCCTTGCCGCCATGTACACCGACTTTGCCGCTGCCGTCGTCGACGGCGAGGGCAAGATCATTGTCGCGATCACCGACGCTGTCCAGCCCAAGATCAGCTTTGACGCTGCCGGCGAGATCGTGGAGACCACCTTCAACGGCACCAAGCGCGAGCTGAAGGAAGACTACAACATGGTCAAGTTCTCCAATGCCACGCTCGAGTGGTACCAGCAGGCCCAGAACTTTGTCGACTATGCCGCCGGCAAGACTGCCGAGGAGCTTCGCGCCTCTGAGACCACCGTCAATGAGGAAGGCCATCAGGTCTTTGTTGACGAGGCCCTGTACGCCAGCGTCTCCATCAGCGTTGACGGCATGATCAACGTGGTTGCCAAGGCTGCCGACAACGCCGCCTGAGCAACAACAAAAAAACCATAGGGGATGAAAGCCTTGCGGCATTGGAATACTATGATCGCGGTCCTCGCGCTGCTCTCGCTGCTGCTCACCGCCTGCGCTTCGCAGACGGCCGAAAGCATACCGGAGACGGCCGGGACTCCCGTGCCGCAGACAATCGAGCCGAAGGGAAAGGTATATTATACCTACTTCGACACGGTCTCCTATGTATATGACTACGCAGGAGATTCGGCAGAACGCTTTGATAAGCGTTCTGCCGAAGTTTCGCATATTCTGCAGGAATACCACCAGCTTTTTGACATTTATCATGAGTACAGCGGCCTTGTCAATCTCTGCACGCTCAACAAAAACGCGGGCGGCGAGCCGATGGAGGTCGACGAGCGACTCATCGATTTTCTGCTCTGTGCCAGGGAGATGTACGAGCTCACGGACGGCGAAATGAACGTGATGCTCGGCGCGGTGCTGAGCCTGTGGCACGACTGCCGCGAGGCGGCCGAGTCTGATCCGCAGAATGCCGCAATTCCCGCACAGGAGCAGTTGGAGGAGGCCTCGCGCCACACCGACATCTCGCTGCTGGAGATCGACGAGGAGAAAAACACCGTCCGCATCGCGGACGCGGCGGCGTCGATCGACGTCGGCGCGCTCGGCAAGGGCTATGCCACCGAGCGGGCCGCGGAGTATCTCGAGGGCGAGGGCGCGAGGGGCTATGTGCTCAACATCGGCGGCAATATCCGCTGCATCGGCGACCGGCCGGATGGCAGCGGCTGGGTCACGGCTGTCCGCAATCCGGACAGCGCGGCCGAGGATTTTGCCTGCCGAGTGCGCATCCGTGACACGGCCTGTGTGACCTCCGGCGTGTACGAGCGGTATTTCACCGTAGCGGGCACGCGCTATCACCACATCATCGACCGGGACACGCTCTTCCCGGCTGCGTATTACGATTCCCTCACCGTCGTCACGCGCGACAGCGCGCTGGCGGACGCCCTGTCCACGGCACTGTTCTGCATGCCGCAGGAAGAAGGAGAAAAACTGGCGGAGACGATCGGGGGCACGGAGATCCTGTGGATCTACCCGGACGGCAGCCAACGCTGCACCCCCGGCTTTGCCGTTTTGACAGAAGAACGACCCTAAGGAGGCGGTAAATTTGAGCCTGAGAAGAAAGATCTCTACCCTGAAATTACCCCATTACAAAGGCACGGCCGGCATGGCGGCCGTGCGCATGGCAGTGCCCAAGGAGGTGCTGCTGCCGATGAACATGCACTCCGGCCAGGCGGCCGAGCCGATCGTACAGGTCGGGGAGCATGTCACGGTCGGCCAGCTGATCGCGCGTGAGGAGGGCCGCAACAGCGCGCCGGTGCACGCCTCGGTCTCCGGCACGGTCAAGGCCATCGAGCCCTACGCCGCCGGCGGGCGCAAGACCACGGCCATCCGCATCGAGAGCGATGGCAAGATGGAAAAATGCCCCGATCTGAAGATCCCGCAGCCGACCAACCTCGACGAGTTCCTCCAGTGCGTGCGCGAAAGCGGCGTGGTGGGACTCGGCGGCGCGGCCTTCCCCGTGTGGGCCAAGCTCGCCGCCGCGCAGAAGAGCCATATCCACACCGTTCTCATTAACGGCGCGGAGTGCGAGCCCTTCATCACCAGCGACCACCGCGTCATGCTCGAATGCGGCGATCTGATCGAAAAGGGGATCGCCCTGCTCAAGCAGTTCCTGCAGTCCGAGGAGTATATCATCGGCATCGAAAAGAACAAGCCCGACGCCATCGAGCAGCTGACCGCGCGCTTCCAAAACGACCCCGCGGTCAAGGTCATGCCGCTTGACAGCGTCTATCCCCAGGGCGCCAAGCAGGTGCTGCTCTACAACGCCACCGGCAAGGTGGTCGGCCCGGGACAGCGTCTGGCAAGCCTGGGCGTTATCATCATCAACGTCACCTCCCTCGTGAAGACTGCGGAATACTTCACGACCGGCATGCCGCTCGTCGAGCGCATTGTCACGGTCGAGGGCTCCGCCGTCAAGGAGCCGAAAAACCTGATCGTGCCGATCGGCTGCTCGATCCGCGATCTCGTCGAGGCTTGCGGCGGGCTGAAGGAAGAGCCCGGCAAGATCCTCTATGGCGGCGCCATGATGGGCAAGACCGTCGACACGCTCGACGCCTCCGTGCTCAAGGCGACAAACGCGGTCGTGATCATGAACCGCAAGGACGCCGAAAAGGTCAAGCCCTCGGCCTGCATCCACTGCGGCCGCTGCGTGGCCGTCTGCCCCCTGGGGCTCAACCCCACGGCCTTCGCCCGCGCGATGGAGATGGAAAACGAGGACGAGCGCGCGGCCCTGCTGCAAAAGGAGCAGGTGTCGCTGTGCATGGAGTGCGGCTGCTGCAGCTATGTCTGTCCGGCCCACCGTCCCCTGGCTGAAAACAACAGCGCCGCCCGCCGCTTTATCCGCGGATGGGAGAGCGCGAAGAAGGAAGGAGGGAAGTAAGAGATGGGCAAACCCATCATGTCTGCCGGCCCGCATATCCACAGCGCCGATTCCTCGCGCCGCATCATGCTTGATGTGATCCTCGCGCTGCTTCCCGCCTCTGTTGCGGCCGTCGTCCTCTTCGGCGTTCAGGCGCTCTGGATTATTCTCACCTGCGTCATCAGCGCGGTCGTGTCCGAATTTCTGTTCAACCTTGTCACCAGGCGCGAGCAGAGCGTCGGCGACCTCTCCGCCGTTGTGACCGGATTGCTGCTGGCGCTCAACCTGTCCACCAATGTGCCGCTGTGGCAGTGCGCGCTCGGCTCGATCTTCGCGATCGTGCTGGTCAAGTGCGCCTTCGGCGGCATGGGACATAACTTTGCCAACCCCGCCATCACAGCCCGCGTGTTTATGCTGATGGCCTTTACATCCACCGTGGCCGGCGGCGCCGCGCCGCGCTTTGTCGACGCGGTCTCCTCCGCCACGCCGCTGAACCTCATCGGCATCGAGGGAGCGGCTCTGCCGACCCTCGGACAGATGTTCCTGGGCCTGCGCGGCGGCGCCATCGGCGAGGGCTGCATCGCGGCGCTGCTTGTCGGCTTCGCGTATCTGCTCGTACGCCGCGTCATCCATTGGCAAACGCCGGTGATCTTTATTGCCACCGTCTTCCTCTGCTATCTCATTGCGAGCGGCGATTTTACCGTCGCGCTCTATGAGGTGATGGCGGGCGGTCTGGTGCTCGGCGCGGTCTTCATGGCCACAGACTACACCACCACGCCCATCACGGCGGAGGGCCGCTGGCTCTTCGCGCTGGGCTGCGGCCTTATCACCTTTGTGATTCGCCGCTTCTGCGCCTATCCCGAGGGCGTGTCCTACTCCATCCTGTGCATGAACATCCTCTCCCCCTGGCTGGAGAAGTGGACGCGCAGAAAGCCGCTGGGAGGTGTCTGATATGAAAAAAGGAATTTTCACTTCCGTTCTCTGCCTGGTCCTCCTGCTGGCTGTGCTGGCCGCGGGCGTATACGGCGTAAACGGCTTTACCGCTCCCATCGTGGCGGAAAACGAGCGCCTTGCAGCCGAAGCGGCGGCAGAGGCGGAAAAGGCTCTGCTCGGCGACAGCGAGCTGCTCTATGACCGCGCGGACGAGGCGGCCTCCACCCTCGCGGTGACGGCCGACACCGTCCAGAGCGTCTACCGTGACGCGACCAAGGAGACCTATCTCCTGCGTCTCGAGACCTCCGAGGGCTACTCCAAGCAGCCGATCAAGCTCCTGCTCACGATCGATTTCGAGGGCAAGGTCGTCGATCTCTCCATCGAGGAGAACCCGGACGACAAGGAGCTCGGCGAGGAATTCCCCCAGAGCTTCGCCGGACAGGACTCCACCCTTGCGGGCGTGGAGCTCGTCGCGGGCGTGACCTTCTCGTCCTCCGCGATCCGGAGCGCGGTCAACGACGGCTTCAACACGCTCATTGACAACGGTCTCTTCGCCGCGGCGGAGAAGGACGATTCCCAGCTTTTGAATGAACTGATCCCGCTGGTCTATCCGGGCCTGGTCAACAAGGCCGGCGTGCCCCAGGCGGAAGAGCTTCCCGGTGAGGGCGAAGTCCTCACCGGCCTCAAGGCCTTAAACGGCAGCGGCTTTGCCTGGTTCGTCGGCGGGGAAGAAAACCGCCTCGCCGTGAGCACCGCGCTCGGCGGCGTGAGCGTTTACAACACCGCGGGCGAGGATGTGACCGTCGCGACCGAGAGCGCTCTCATCGAGCAGATCGCGGCGCTCAGCGCGGCAAACGCCGAGGACTTTTCCGCCAAGGATGCGAAGAACTTCGGCCGCATGCTGCCCGAAGGGACTGAGCTGACCGCCGTCGAGATCCCCGGCTTTGCCGGCTGTGTCACCGGCGCCTACACCGCCGAGACCGCCGAGGGCACGCGCTATGCCTTTGCCGCGCATCCCTATGGCTACGCCAACGAGCCTATGGAATTCTACTTTGTCCTTGACGAGAGCGGCGCAATCACGGCTTTCCGTGTCAGCGAGCTGATCCTCCACTCCGACTATTTCTCCGCCTACGAGCTTGACGAGCCCAGCTACAAAGAGGGCTTCCTCGGCCTGACGGGTGAGAGCTACACCGGCGAGCAGGCGCTGATCACCGGCGCGACGATGAGCTCCGACGCGGCGGATACCGCCACAAGAGACGTATTCGAGGCCTTCGGGCTTCTGATGGAAAGCAGGGGGTGAGCACATGAAAAAGAAACTGCTGTTTTGCAATCCTGTGACGCTTCTGTTCCTGGGCGCCGCTCCCGCGCTCTCGGCCAGCACGGATGTGCGCGCCGCGCTCGGCATGAGCGCCGCCGTCCTTTGCTTGCTGCTGTGCTCCGCGCTGGTGCTGGGGCTGCTGAGAAAGCTGATCCCGGCGGAGGCCAAATTCGGCGCGGCGCTGCTTGTCGTGGCGGGCTTTGCCTCCATGGCGCAGCTCCTGCTGCAGGCCTTCCTGCCCTCCGCCTGGGCGATGCTCGGCTTTTACGCCGCAATCCTGGGTGTGGATCTGATGCTCTTCGGCAATGCGGAAAACGCGCTGGACGAAGGACTTGGCAAGGGAATTATAAGCGCGCTTGTCAGCGGGCTGTGCTTTGCCGTGTTCGTGCTGATTCTTGCCGCGATCCGCGAGCTGTTTGGCGCGGCGAGCTTTGCCGGAAATCCCGTCGAAGCGCTCAAGGACTATAAGATCGGCACACTGACGCAGGCCTCCGGCGGCCTTTGCGTGTTTGCGATCCTGCTGGCTGTGGTCAACCGCATCTTCCCATCCGCAGACGGCATGGGAGCACTGACGCGCGCCGCGATTGGCTTTGACAGTGAAGAGAAGGAGGCGTAAAGCATGAAAGAAATGATCCTGCTGGTTCTCGGCTTCGTGCTGGTCAACAACTATGCGCTGACCGCCTTCTACGGCCTTACCCCGCTGCTGGGCTTCTCCCGGCGCGGCGAAAAGATCCTGGCCCTCGGCCTCGGCGTGACGGCGGTAACAGTTGTCGCGGCGCTGCTGCTGTGGCTGCTGCGCGGCGTGATCCCCGGCTACCTTCATATTCTTGCGGGCGTGGCGATCGTGCTTGTGCTCGTGTATCTGCTTGAGCTCGCCTGCGGCAAAAAACTCGGCGTCTGGTTCCCGGCGATCGCGCTCAACAGCGCGGTGCTGGCCCTGGCACTGAACGTGATAGAGGCGGAGAGCGTTCTTACCGTTTTGCTCAGCGCGCTGGGCGTGGGTCTCGGCTTCCTGTTCGGCCTCTTCCTGATGAGCGGCGTGCAGAAGCGCATCGAGAGCGAGCATCTGCCCAAGGCCTTCCGCGGCTTCCCGATCCAGCTTCTGGCCGCTGCCATCATCGCCCTTGCGCTGACGGCGTTCAACTTCCAATGAAGAATCCCTCCGGGAACCGTAAGCTGCGTGCGGACGTGATCGTCATCGTCTCGCTGCTGCTCCTGGCCCTTGCCCTCTACCTGGCGCTCAATTCTTCGCGCCGGGAGGGGGGCGTGGCCGTGGTGCGCGTCAACGGCGTGGAGACCGAGCGGTATTCTCTGCTGCAAAACGGCAGCTTTCCGCTCAACGGCGGCACGAACATTCTTGTCATCGAGGACGGGTACGCCTGGATGAGCGAGGCAAACTGCCCCGACCACATCTGCGTGCGCCAGGGGAAGATCCACTATACCGGCCAGGTCATCACCTGCCTGCCGAACCGGCTCACGGTCACGATCGAGGGCGGCGAGGACGGCGGCGTCGATCTGATCGTCGGCTGAGAGGGGAGAGCCATGAAAACCAGAAAAATCACGGTTCTCGCCATGGCCATCGCCCTTGCGATGATCCTCTCCTATGTCGAAAGCCTGATCCCGTCTCCCGGCATCCCGGGCGTAAAAATGGGGCTTGCCAACATCGTCGTGGTGTTCTGCCTCTACCGCCTCGGCTGGAAGGAGGCGGCGGGCGTGTCGCTGCTGCGCGTATTTCTCGTCTCGCTGCTCTTCGGCCATGCTGCCAGTCTGATGTACAGCGCCGCCGGCGCCGTGCTCAGCTTACTTGGCATGATCGGCCTGAAGGCGACGGACAGGCTCGGCTGCGTCGCGGTCAGCGTGATCGGCGGCGTCCTCCACAATGTCGGCCAGATCCTCATCGCCTGGGCGCTGATGGGGCCGAACGTGGTCTACTACCTGCCGGTGCTGATCGTCAGCGGTACGGTGACGGGCGTGCTCATCGGCGTCCTCGCGGGGCTAATCGTCAAGCGCATCAAAATCTGATCAACAAAACAAAAAAGCTGTGAAAAGCCTTGCTTTTCGCAGCTTTTGTTTTTTTCA
>CAMHER010000046.1 GCA_946184215.1 uncultured Clostridia bacterium
TTTATCGCCGAAGCGATCCATGTGGGCGCTCAGCACGCGCCGTCCGTCGCCGAAGGCGGTGAATTTCAGCTTGTGGCCTTTGCCCGCGTGCTCGCTGACGCCCTTTGCGGAATGCTCCGGCAGGTGCAGTTTGCCCAGCGGCAGCAGGCTCATGGGGCTTGTTGTGATCTCCCAGCCCTCCTCCAGCTCGATGATCGAGACGGAGTCCATGCCCATATAGCCGTTGTCCGCGATCGTCAGCGCCAGCGCGAAGCGGCCGTTGCTGATGAGATAATAGTCCCATTCCTTGATGCGCAGCTTGCCCGCGCGGATGTCCGCGCGGCGGTACACGGGCAGGAGCGAGCGCGCCCAGCCCGGCTCGGTCAGGTTGCCGTTTGCGTCCAGAAGGGGGATGGCTTTGGTGATCTCATGCTGCATCGTTCTTCCGCTCCTTTTTCTCATATGGCCTCGAAGGGAGGTATCTCTTTCTTACCGCTTGATCAGCCGGATGTCCCGCCCGACGAAGGGCAGGCGCTCGAAGCTGCCGCGCAGGCGCGAGAAGATCTGCGCCGTATAGCGCCGCTCCAGCTCGTCATAGCTGAGATTGGTGCTGATGATCGTCTTTTTCTCCTCGTAGAGCCTGGTGTTGATGAGCGTATAGAGGGCGCTGTCGGCAAAGGGGGTCGCCATCTCGGTGCCGAGATCGTCCAGGATCATCAGATCGCAGGAGAGCATCCGACGCACGCGTGCGTCGGCCTCCTCGCTGCGGTCAAACTTCTGCTCTTCAAAGCTCGCGATCACGGCCGAGGCGCTGTCATAGCAGACCGAAAACCCCTTGTCCGCCACCACCCGCGCCACACAGGCCGAGAGAAAAGTCTTCCCCAGGCCGGTCCCGCCCTGGAAGAGCAGGTTGGCAGGGCCTTCAGGGAATCGCTCCGCATATTTTCTGGCAAATTCCAGGACGTTTTTCATTCTTGCGCGGTCTTCGCCGTCATAGAGCGACAGGTCGAACTTCTCAAAGCTCTCGTCGCCGTTTTTCAGCAGCACGCCCACGTCCCGGGTCAGTTCGGCGTTGTATAGTCTTTTCAGGCACGCGCAGACGCCGCCGCCGTAAATCCCGCTGTCGCCGCACCTGGGGCAGCTGACGATCGGATCGAGCCAGTCCGGCCCGTGTCCGAGGGCGCGCAGCAATTCTCTCCGCCGCGTCTGCAGACGGAGGTTTTCTTCTTTCAGCTTTTCGATCTTCTCCGCGCTGTCGTTCTCCCGCGCGAGTGTGATGCGGATCAGTTCCGTCATCTGTGCGCGCATCTGCTCGTCGCAGCGGCGGATCTCCGGGGACGCGGCATAGGCCTCGGCCAGACGGAGCTGATGCTCGGTCTCGTTTTTCTCACGGATCCTGTCCAGCGCCGTACGCGCCCGGGCCAGGATCTTTCCGTCGTATGTCATGCTTTATCTCCCCAGTACTGTTCGATCTTCGTGCCGATATCTTCGTCTTCCTCGTCCTTCGCCCCGGTGCCCCGGGAACCGTTCGCGCGCCGCCTGCCCTCGGCCTCCTCGATGGAGGCGCCGTCGTGCAGCCCCTTGGCATGCCAGTTTTTCAGGATGCCGTTCATATACGGCCACTTCAGCGTGCCGATGTTCGTCAGCGTCCGGTCAAGGGCAGCCTCGATCGCCTCGTCGTCAAAGCCCATTTCGATCCAGCTTTCGAGGTATTTGCTCTCCGTCCGGCTCAGCTCGCGGCCGCGGATGGACAGGAGGGCCGCCAGACGGTTTTTGTCCTCCCGGCGTTTTTCATCGGCCGTTATGTACTCGTCCGCCAGCTCCAGCGTCAGGATCTCCCGGTTGGCCCAGCGGTAGGCCTCCTCGGAGATGAAGCGCGGCGAGGGGCGGCGCTCGCTGCCCCAGCGGCGGCGGGCTTCGGCATCACAGTAATTGAGCAGCACCATGATCACCTCCGGCGGCATGCCGAGATGGTCATAGATATCCACGAGCGTGTTGAGATAGGCCCGGGACGGCGTGGTGCCGAGGATGCGCGTCAGTTCGGCGAGGATCGGCTGAAAGGCGCCGTCCCGCTCGAAGGTGCCGACGATCTCCCGGGACGGATATTCCACAGGCTCGTCCGTCGGGTAAAACTTCTCTCCCGGCTCCCGCGTGTGCTCCGTCTGCAGAAGGCGGCCAAGCTTTTCCCGTGCGTCCGCGATCGCGGCGCGGGTGCGGCAGAGCACGGCGGCGGCCTGCTCGTCGTCGGCGCCGGGATGGCGTGCCAGATACAGCGCCAGCAGCGCCACATCGCCGTCATGGGCGGCGATCAGGGCGTCCGCGGCGGCGGGCGATATGCAGTTTTCTCCTTTTTTCTCGGCCATGGCGCGCTTCTCCGGAATTTGTTGAAGAATTGTTTACATTGTTAGAATAGTATACCATCAAAATCATCTTGTCGCAAGAGGGGGACTTGTGTTATAATCTACTTTGTATCGTTATGTACACAAAGGAGTTTGCACGATGACAGAGCTGCTCTCCCCCGCCGGCTCGCCGGAAGCCGTCATTGCCGCCGTACAAAACGGGGCCGATGCGGTCTATCTCGGCATGGGCGAATTCAACGCCCGCCGGGGTGCCAAAAACTTTACAGAGGAAGAATTTCAAAAGGCCGTGCGCTATTGCCGCATCCGCGGCTGCAAGGTCTATGTCGCGCTCAACACGCTGGTGGGCGACCGGGAGATGGAAAAGGCCGTCGCCCAAGCGCGTCTCGCCTCTTCTCTGGGGGCGGACGGGCTGATCGTGCAGGACCTCGGCCTTGTGCGCGCGCTGCGCCAAGCCGTGCCGGATATGCCGCTGCACGCCAGCACCCAGATGAGTATCCACAATCTCGCCGGGGTCGAGGCCGCAGCCGAGATGGGTCTCAAGCGCGCCGTTCTCGCGCGGGAGCTGTCCCTTGAGCAGATCCGCTTCATCACCTCCCACGCCTCCATCGAGACCGAGGTGTTCGTCCACGGGGCGCTGTGCTTCTGCCACAGCGGGCAGTGCTATATGTCCGCGCTGATCGGCCGCAGGAGCGGCAACCGCGGCATGTGCGCCCAGCCCTGCCGGATGCAGTATTCCCTCGGCGGGCGGATGGACGACTATCCGCTCTCCCTCAAGGACAACTGCCTGGTCGACAAGCTTGCCGAGCTCGAGGATGCCGGCGTGGCCTGCCTCAAGATCGAGGGGCGCATGAAGCGGCCGGAATACACCGCTATCGTCACCGGGATCTACGGCAAGGTGCTGCACGAGCACCGTCCGCCCACACCGGACGAGCTGCGGACGCTGGAGACCGCCTTTTCCCGCGAGGGATTTACCCAGGGCTATTTCAACGGCGATAAAAAGGACATGTTCGGCGTCCGCGGCGAGGTGGACGAGAAGGAGACCGACCGGCTTTTCTCCTCTGCCCGCCGTGCCTATTCCGACGGTGAGCTGCGCCGGGTCGGCGTTCATTTCTACACCGTCTGCGAAAAGGGGCAGAACATCCGCGCCATCGCCTTTGACGACGAGGGCCACCGCGCCGTCGCCGCCGGCCCCGTGCCGGAGGCCGCCAAGCGTCAGGGCCTGAGCGAGGGCTATATCACCGACCAGATGTTCAAAACCGGCGGCACGCCGTATCACTGCGTGGAAAACCGGGCTAAGGTGGATCCCTGCCTGTTTCTTCCCGCCGCCGAGATCAACGAGCTGCGCCGCAAGCTGATCGCCGGCCTGTCCGAGGAGCGCGCCGCGCCCCCCTCCCGCCGCAGTCTGCCGCTCGCGCCGCTCCAGGCTGTTCCCGCCCCTGCGGGAAAGCCCCGCTGGATCTTCCAGGTGCGCAGCCTTGAGCAGCTCTCTGACGAGCTGTGCGCCTTAAAGCCGGATTACCTCTATGTTCCCGCCATGGAGCTTGCGGAAAACTTTGAGCCCGTCAAGCCCTTTGTCGAAAATGGCACGCAGATCGTCGCAGTGCTGCCGCGAATCCTCACGGATGAGGAGATCCCGCCCGTTTTCGACGCGCTGACAAAGCTGGAGCTTCTCGGCGTGCGCGAAGCGCTGGTGGGCAACATCTCCCAGATCGCGCTGGTGAGGCGCGCCGGCATGACGCCCCGGGGCGATTTCGGCCTCAACGCCTTCAACTCCCGCTCGCTTGCCGTGCTGCGGGACTGCGGCCTTCTCTCGGCCACCGCGTCGTTTGAGCTGCGCCTGGCCCAGGTCAAGGATCTGCAGAAATACCTCGATACCGAGCTGATCGTCTACGGCCGCCTGCCCGTCATGGTATCCGACCAGTGCGTGATCCGTCAGAGCGCCGGGCGCTGCAACTGCGCCGCCGGCCCGGCCCAGATGTCCGACCGCACGGGCAACGTTTTCCATGTGGTCAAGGAGTACGGCTGCCGCAACGTGATCTATAACGCGCACAAGCTCTATCTCGCCGACAAAGCCGAAGAGCTTGCCGCGTGCGGTCTCTGGGGGCTGCGTCTTCTCTTCACGACCGAAAGCGCGCGGGAGTGCGCCGAGGTCGCAAAGGGTTATCTCGGTCTTTCGGACTACCGTCCGAACGTCCTCACCCGCGGGCTTTACTACCGCGGCGTGGATTGATTTTACGATTCATTCGGAGAAAAAACCATGCACTTTATTCTGGCCTCGGCCTCTCCGCGCCGGAGAGAGCTGATGGAAATGCTTGGCGTGGAGGAGCTTGTGATCCGGCCCGCAAAGGGCGAGGAAACGGCGGATCCCACGCTTCCGCCCGCGCAATACGTCATGGCGCTCTCCGCCCACAAGGCGCGCGAGGCCGCCGCTGAGGCGCAGCCGGGCGACGTGGTGATCGCTGCGGATACGATCGTATACATCGACGGCCGCGTCTGCGGCAAGCCGCACAGCGAAGCGGAGGCGGCGCAGATGCTGCGCACGCTCTCGGGCCGGACGCACGAGGTGTTCACCGGTGTGTGCGTGATCCGAAACGGGCGCGAGCTATGCCGGGCCGAGCGCAGCGCCGTCACCTTCCGTCCGCTGGAGCCCGGCGAGATCGCGCGCTACATCGCCACCGGCGAGCCCATGGACAAGGCCGGCGCTTATGGCGCTCAGGGAAAGGGCGCGCTCTTCGTCGAGAAGATCGACGGCGACTTTTTCAACGTCATGGGTCTGCCGCTGTGTGTGCTTGGGCAAATGCTGAAAGAGCAAGGAGTTGGACTTCTTTGAAAGACTATATCAAAAAATACGGCGTCCGCGTCGGCATCATCGTCGCCTCCGTCGCGCTGATCATCCTGCTGACGACGGCAGCCCGGGGCGGGCAGATCGGGCTGGTGCACAACGTTTCGGGCGTGCTGATCTCGCCGGTGCAGAAGGTCGTGAGCTCGGCCGTCAACTGGTTTGACACGATCTACGGCTATCTATACGATTATGACAGTCTGCTGGCGGAAAACGAATCGCTTCGCAGCCAGCTGGCCGACGCGCAGCAGAGCGCGCGCGACGGCATCGCCGCCTCAGAGGAGAATACCCGCCTGCGGGAGCTTTTGAATCTGCGGGAAAAGCACGCAGACTATGTCTTTGAATCCTGCAAGGTCGTGCTCTGGTCGTCCTCGAACTGGGCGCACAGCTTCACGATCTCCAAGGGCGCATCCTCCGGCATTGAGCTGGGCGACCCGGTCGTGACCGAGTACAACGCGGTCGTCGGCCAGGTGACCGAGCTGGGCGAGACCTGGGCCACGGTCTCGACGCTGATCGACGTGGACATGTCCGTCGGCGCCTTTGTCGGCGACACGGGCACCTCCGGCATCGTGATGGGCGAGTATTCGTTCATGAAAAACCGTCAGGCCAAGCTGACCTTCCTGGCCGACGGCGCGCACATTTACGTGGGAGACGAGGTTTTGACCTCCGGCAACGGCGGCGCCTTCCCGCAGGGTCTTGTCATCGGCCGCATCAGCGCCGTGCAGACCGAGGCCGGCGGCCAGATCGAATACGGCGTGGTCGAGCCGCAGGTGGTATTCGATTCGCTGGTACAGGTATTCGTCATCAAGGACTTTGAAGTGGTGGAGTAAATTGTTCAACCGATTTATACGAAAAGATCTGTTCAAGGATTTTCTGACCGTACGCCGCCTGCGGCGCGTGCTGTGGTACGGTGTGTACCTGCTTGTCGTGCTGATCGTGCAGGACATGGTGCTCACGCAGATCCGCCCGCTGGGCGTCTGCGCCTTTATCCAGCCCGCCGCGGTCGCCGCCGTCGGCATGTTCGAGGGCGCGATCCCGGGCGTGGTGTTCGGCCTTGTCATGGGCATCTTTACCGATATGTTCACGCCGCACACCGTCGTCACCTACACGGTGCTCTTTCCCCTTCTTGCCTTTTCCGTGGGCTTTATCTCCCAGTTTTTCCTCAACCGCCGCTTTATGGGCTATATGCTCTCGGCGCTCTTTTCGCTGCTGATCACGGCGCTGGTACAGGCGCTGCTGGTGGCGCTGGGCGACAGCTGGTCCTTTTCCATACTCCGGACAGCGCTCCTCCAGGCGCTGTGGTCGCTGCCGATGGCCGTGCTGACCTATTTCCCGCCGGCCAGATGGATCGAATGAGTGAGGCTTCCCTATGAATAAAATGATTTCCAAAGAACGTGTGCTGGCCATGGCGCTCCTGCTGGTCCTGCTGCTGGGCGTGTATCTGGTGTTCCTCTACCGCGTGCAGATCATCGAGGGCGAGGAATACTATGCCGCCGGCAGCCAGATGCAGACCAAGCTGGAGACCGTTACCGCCTCCCGGGGCGATATCCTGGACCGCTACGGCCGAACGCTGATCAGCAACAAGGAGTGCTACGATCTGACCATCGACACCGCCAAGCTCTTTGCCAGCGACGACCCCAACGCCGTTCTGCTGGAGCTGATCGAGATGGTGGAGGAATTCGGCGACAGCTATATCGACGATCTGCCGATCACGATGGAGCCGCCCTTTGAATACGACCCGAACATGACCGAGATCCAGCGCACGATGCTGGAGGCGTATTTCAAGGACAAATCCAAGAGCCTGCCCGCGAACCCCACCGCGGTGGAGCTGCTGAGCTATATGCGCACGCGCTATGACATCGACAGCAACTACACCTCCGAGCAGATGCGCAAGATCGCGGGTCTGCGCTATTCCATCAACGTCCGCTATGCCATCAACACCGCCGAATACGTCTTCGTTCAGGACGCCAGCATGAAGCTGATCACCTCCATCATGGAGACCAAGCTCGCCGGCATCCAGGTCAAGCGCTCCTTCACGCGCGACTATCAGACGAACTATGCCGCGCACATCCTGGGCTACACGGGTCTGATGACGCAGGAGGAATATGAAAAGTATTCCCTGCTGGAGTATTCCACCGACGCCATGGTCGGCAAGGACGGCATCGAGTACGCCTTTGAGAACTATCTCCACGGCAACGACGGTGAGGTGCTGGTGACGCGCACCGCCTCCGGCACCGTGCTGGCCAACCAGTATGAAAAAGAGCCGGAGCCCGGCAACCACGTCTATATCACGCTCGACATCGTGCTGCAGGAGCAGGTGGAGCGTATCCTTGCCAACGGCATCGACATCCTCATGAGCGAGAGGCGGAACGAAAAGGCTGAGCAGGAGGCTCTCGGCAACTGGACCTTTGAGGACGGCTACTGGGAGATCACCGGCGCGGCCTGCGTCGTCGTCGACGTCAAAAGCGGCGAGCCGCTGGCCATTGCCAGCTGGCCGACCTATGACGTTTCGACGATCATTGAGAACTATTCCGAGCTGCTCGAGGAGCCCAACGCCCCGCTGTTCAACCGCGCGCTGATGGGCGCCTACGCCCCCGGCTCCGCCTTCAAGCCCTGCACCGCCACGGCCGCGCTCGCCCAGGGCATCATCAACACCCAGGACAAGATCAAGTGCGAAGGCGTGTTCACCAAGTACGCCGCCAACGGCTATGCGCCGGAATGCTGGATCTGGACCGCGGTGGACGGCGAGCACTATACCCACGGCGAACTGACCGTGACGGACGCGCTGCTCCACTCGTGCAACTACTTCTTCTATACCGTCTCCGACAAGCTCGGCGTCGACGATCTCGGCCGCTTTGCCCACGCCTACGGTCTGGGCGAGCATACCGGCATCGAGCTGACCGAAACCGTGGGCAACATGTCCAACCGCGCCAACCACGCCGACTATACCGGCACCGAGTGGCGAATCGGTGACACGCTGCAGGCCGGCATCGGTCAGTCTGACTCGATCTTTTCTCCCATCCAGCTGGCCGAGTACTGCGCCACCGTCGCCAACAGCGGCGTGCGTCACTCCGCCTCGATCCTCAAATACGTGCGCAGCTACGACTATGACGAGCTGATCTATGACCGCAAGCCCGAGGTCCTGACCGACGTCAACGACCTGAAGGTGGGAGGCATCGGCGATTTCAACTGGTTCGCGATCCAGGAGGGCATGCGCCTGGTGGCCAACGACATTGTCAACAACGGCTCGGTGGCCAAATACTTCTATGACTATCCCCAGTCCAAGCGCGTCGCCGCCAAGACCGGTACCGCACAGAAGGGCAAGAACATCGTCAACGACGCTATCTTCATCTGCTATGCGCCCTATGACGACCCGCAGATCGCGATGGCCTTTGTCGTCGAGCGCGGCAAGGCCGGCGCCAACTGCGCCTTCATGGCGCGCCAGGTGCTGGACGCCTACTGGACCATCAAGAGCTATTCCGACACCTCCGAGCATGAAATGACGCTGCTGAAGTGATCCCCGCCGCTCCTCGGGCCGCCTCCCTTCGGAGACGGCCCGTTTTCTTTGAAAAAAACCGCTTCCCGCCGGGATTTTTTCTCAGTTTTTTGTTGAACTTTGGGCCGTCTGCGTTTATAATAGTTGAGATGAATTAGATGACGGATGCATGAATGGAGTAAAGAATGAATATTGCATTGATGGCACACGACAGAAAGAAAGAATTGATGGTACAGTTCTGCATCGCCTATTGCGGGATCCTGGCGGAACATTCGCTGTGCGCCACACATGTGACGGGCAAGCTTGTCAGCGAGGCCACGGGGCTTCCGATCACGCTGTATCTCCACGCCGACCAGGGCGGCTCCCAGCAGATCGGCGCGCGTATCTCCTTCAACGAGATCGACCTGGTCCTGTTCTTCTGTGATCCTGCCAACCCGGGCGGCTTTGACGATATCAACAAGATCGAGCGTCTGTGCGACCAGTATCAGATCCCCTTTGCCACCAACGCCGCCACGGCCGAGGTGCTTGTCCAGGGTCTGCGGCGCGGCGATCTCGACTGGCGCAACATCGTCAACCCCCAGCGGCGCTGAACTGACGCCCCTTATATCACCTTCAAAACCGCAGTTCGTATGTATATGGCCTGCGGTTTTGCTTTTTTACCACTTCCCGAAAGGACTTTTTTGTATGGCAAAAATTACGCCGCGCACGCTCTCCGGCTTTATGGAGCTTCTGCCTTCCCAGCAGCTCCAGTTTGAGCGCATGAAGGACGCGCTGCGCGAGACCTATGCCTCCTACGGCTTCACGCCGCTGGACACGCCCGTGATCGAATCGGCGGAAGTGCTGCTGGCCAAGGGAGGCGGCGAGACCGAAAAGCAGATCTACCGCTTCTCCAAGGGTGATAACGACCTGGCGCTGCGCTTTGACCTGACGGTGCCGCTGGCAAAATACGTCGCCGCGCACTATGCCGAGCTTTCCTTCCCCTTCCGCCGCTTTCAGATCGGCAAGGTCTATCGCGGCGAGCGCGCCCAGCGGGGACGCTTCCGCGAATTTTACCAGGCCGACATTGACATCATCGGCGACGGAAAGCTCGATATCACCAACGAGGCGGAGATCCCCGCCATCATCTATGACACCTTTACGCGTCTCGGCGTCAGCCGGTTTCAGATCCGCGTGAACAACCGCAAGCTCTTAAACGGCTTTTACGCCATGAATGGCATGAGCGAGAAAGCCGGCGAGATCATGCGCACGGTGGACAAGCTGGACAAGATCGGCGCGGAGAAGGTGCGCCAGCTTCTGATCGACGAGGTCAAGATGCTGCCCTGCAAGGCGGAAAACGTCATGGACTTCATGGCCATCTGCGGCACGAACGACGAGGTGCTCGCTTCTCTCGAGCGCTACCGCGGCATGGACGCCACCTTTGACGAAGGGCTTGAAGAGCTCAAGGCCGTTGTGAAATATCTCGGCGCCTTCGGCGTGCCGGAGACGAACTTCGCCGTGGATCTGACCATCGCGCGGGGGCTTGACTATTACACCGGCACCGTGTACGAGACGCTGATGCTCGACCATCCGGAGATCGGCTCGGTCTGCTCTGGCGGACGCTATGACAATCTGGCGGAATACTATACCGACCGCAGCCTTCCCGGCGTGGGCATTTCCATCGGACTGACGCGCTTTTTCTATGTGCTCAGCGAACAGGGCCTTCTCTCCGCCGAGGCGGGGGGCGCGGCCTGCGACGCGCTCGTTCTGCCGATGACCGAGGATCTCTCCGCCGCGATCGCCTCCGCCGCCGCGCTGCGCCGGAAAGGGCTGCGCGTACAGCTGTACACCGAAAAGAAGAAATTCAAGGCAAAGATGAACTATGCCGACCGGCTTGGCGTGCCCTATGTGATCTTCCTGGGCGAGGACGAGATCGCCGAGGGCGTACTCTCCGTGAAGGACATGCGCTCGGGTGAGCAGAAAAAGCTCTCCCCGGACGAGGCGGCCGCGCTGCTGCTCTCTGACGCGCAGCGCCGCGGAAACGTCAAACTGATCTGCGAATAAGAGCCGCGTTTGCGGTTTATGGGAAAAGAGGGAACAAACATGCAATCAAGAACCCACACCTGCGGAGAGCTGCGTCTGGGCGACATCGGAAAGACCGTCACCCTGGCCGGCTGGATGGAAAACGTCCGCGCCGTCTCCGCCTCTCTGGCCTTCGTCGTCATCCGCGACTTCTACGGTACGACCCAGCTCGTCATCGAAAGCGAAGAGATGATGAGCACCATCAAGGCCATCAACAAGGAATCCACGATCTCCGTCACGGGCACCGTGCGTGAGCGCGCCAGCAAAAACCCCAAGCTGCCCACGGGTGAGATCGAGGTCGTCCCCGAAACGATCCGCGTGCTCGGCAAGTGCCGCTACAACGAGCTGCCCTTTGAGATCAACCGCAGCCGCGAAGCCGACGAGAGCGCCCGTCTGAAGTATCGCTTCCTGGATCTGCGCAACCCGGAGGTGAAGAAAAACATTATCCTCCGCTGCCAGGTCGTCGCCGAGATCCGCCGGCTCATGACCGAGCACGGTTTTCTCGAGATCACGACGCCGATCCTCACCGCCTCCTCCCCCGAGGGCGCGCGCGACTATCTGGTGCCGGCCCGCAAGCATCCCGGCAAGTTCTACGCGCTGCCGCAGGCCCCGCAGCAGTTCAAGCAGCTGCTGATGGCCTCGGGCTTCGACCGTTATTTCCAGATCGCGCCCTGCTTCCGCGATGAGGACGCGCGCGGCGACCGCACCCCGGGCGAGTTCTACCAGCTCGACATGGAGATGTCCTTCGCCACGCAGGACGACGTGCTCGGCGTGCTCGAAGAGGTGCTCGTGCCCGTCTTTGAAAAATTCGGCCTCTACGGCAACCGCGTGACACCCGCTCCCTTCCGCCGCATCCCCTTCCGCGAGGCGATGGAGAAATACGGCACCGACAAGCCCGACCTGCGCATCGACCTCGTTATTCAGGACGCGACGGAGCTGATGGGCTCCATCGGCTTCGGCCCCTTCGAGGGCAACGTCGTCAAGGCCGTGGTTGTGAGCGGCTTCGAGGCCACGCGCAAGCAGATCGACAAGCTCTGCGCCGACGTCGAGGTGCAGACCGCGCAGAAGAGCTACTGGTTCCGCATGGACGAAAATTCCGAGCTCGTGGGCGGCATTTCCAAGTTCGTCCAGCCGATCAAAGAACAGCTCGTCGAAAGCCTCGGCCTGCAGCCCGGCTGTTTCGTCGGCTTGGCGGCGGGAAAGCTCGCCGTCGCGCAGAAGACAGCGGGCGTGCTGCGCACGAAGCTCGGCGCGCTCTGCCCCGCGCACATGGACAAGG
>CAMHER010000047.1 GCA_946184215.1 uncultured Clostridia bacterium
ATACGGCAGCGCGGCGCGGAACGCCGCGATCCCTTCATCGCCGATGGGCGTCTTTTCATAGCGCAGCTCCTTCGTCGTCCAGTCGGCCGTCTGGCCGAAGAGCTCAAAGCGGCAGTTCAGTTCCGCCTCCGGCGCAGCCGCGGCAATGGCGGCAAGGCTTTCGAAGGAAAGCTGCGTTGCGCCGTCCTCCGGGGCAAGCTGGATCGTCCGTACGTTCGGCAGGATCGCCAGCGCATCCGTGATCGTTTTCAAATCGCCGTCCTGCGCCGCTGTGAGATCCAGCTCCTCCGCCGTGTTGTCGACGGTCTGGCCGGGGAGCTCCGCCTGCCAGCTCACCCGGGCGTTGGGGAATGCGTCGCGTACGGCATACAGCTGCGGGAGATTGCCCGCAGTAATGCCTAAGGAAATGCTCTCCACGCCGTCGATCCGGCCGCTGAGAGCCATCAGCTCCTCCAGCGCCACGCCCGTTCCGTCAAGGGAAATGCTTTTGGTTTCCGGCGTGATGGTGAGCGGCCCCAGCGTCAGTTCCTCCGGGACAGGCTCCTCGGTCGGCTCCGGCACGGCCGTCTCGGCCGCAGGGGCCGTCTGAGCGGCACCGCAGGCGCAGAGAAGCAGCACAAGCAAAGAGAGCAGA
Source organism: uncultured Clostridia bacterium (assembly GCA_946184215.1). Lineage (GTDB taxonomy): Bacteria > Bacillota > Clostridia > Oscillospirales > Oscillospiraceae > Limivicinus. The sequence goes on from CAMHER010000047.1 coordinate 635, forward strand.
ACGCTCACAAAAGCTCTTTTGGGGATCAAAGCTTTCATTCCTTCCGTTGATAAATGATCAGGATCACGGATTCTGCAATCACAAGGATCAGGAAAACAAGGAACGGGAACTTGAACACATCACGCGAGAGAAAGTGCATCGCCTCGTTGATGCGGTCCAGCACCCAGAGCACAAGAAAGATCACAGCGGTGTCGATGCAGATATGGGGAAGCAGTTTTTTCATCTCAGCCCTCCTCCGCCGGCGCCGCATCCTCCGGCACCGCATCGGTGACATAAATGATATCGGGGATCGTGCGATTGTAATCAAAGCTGATCCGTTCGCCCATCCAGGCCATCCCCACGCTTCTGCCGCCGTCCAGGTTATAGGCGCTCTTGCAGCCGAGCGATTCGAAGAGCTGGCTCAGCTCCTGCATCGTCATGCCGCGGGAGCCCGACCAGGCGCCGCTGCGGCTGCCCTCCACCTCGACAAGGTAGTAGTGGCCGGGCTCCACATAGCCAATGGCCGCCCGGGGATTGGCCGGGATGACCGTGCTGTTGAACGTGGTCATGGCCTTGCCCTCGTCGTCCAGCAGTTCTGGGCCGAAGCTCCAGACCTGATAGGGTGCGGATGCCTTGAGATTGTCCATGTCCAGCTCGGCGTTCGTCATCGTGACCATCGTGCCGTCGGAGAGCAGGACGCAGATGTCGGCGAAGCGGTTTTCCCGCAGCAGCTCGCCGTTGCGGACCACGATCCCCTCCCAGCGGCCGGCATAGTGGTCACCCGAGAGAGCCACGACAGCATTGACATCCCCGGCAATATCCTCGATCTTCTGGAAGCCGCCGTTGAATTTGCCGTTGGCAAAGGCGCTGCGCAGATATTTCAGGTCACACACGTACACATCGGCGACATAGTAGATGATGCCGTCCGCCTCCACGCGCTCGACCGTCACGTTGATGTTGGCACTCTGGTAGCTGTTCTCGGTCCGGATGACCTCGCCCTCGGTGAACTTGTCGGCGAACTTCTCGCCCCATACGCCGTTATACACGCGAACGCTCTCCGGCGTTGCCTCCGGCGTCTCCGGCTCGTCCTGCTCGCCGTTTTCCGTTTCTCCGGCGGGCGCCGCAGCCGGCTCCGGTGTGGGCTGGGGCGGAAGGGTCATAAGGACGACCGGCTCTGTCTTTTCGGTAAAGAGTCCGTAATAGGTGGGCAGGACATGGTGGAACAGGGCGAACACCACCAGGCCAACGGCGATCGCCAGCACGTCCAGCAGGATCATCCTGCCGACGGGCATTTTCTTTTTTCTCCCCGTGTTGTCAGCTTCGCCGCGGGAATGATTTTCTTCTGTTTTCATCCGTTCTTATCCTCTCTCCGGGAAATACTCGGCCATCGTCTCATCGTCGGCACCGGTTGCAATCTGGACGACCTGCAGCCAGGACGCGTCCCGGTTGGGAGAAAACACGCGGCGCTGTGCCGCCAGGTTGTTCTCCATCAGGACCCGGCTCTCGCCCCAGCGGGCCAGATTCCGGTCCATTTCCGGCTCCAGCTCGGCTGTCATGCGGTCCAGGATCTCCAGCGCGATTTCATAGCTCAGGCCGTTTTTGTACATGCCGGAGGCCGTCTCCAGCAAAAGCTGGCGGAACTCGCTGCTGCGAAGCAGATTCGTGTACATGCGTCCGATCTGCGACTCAGACGGATTGGTGATCTCCCACATGTAGGCGTTTTCGTTCTCCATCGAGATATCCAGATCGAAGAACATCGTGCGCCACTTGCTGTCCGGCTGCACGCCGCGGAAGTAGCGGATATTGCCCGCGGTGTCGCGGTTGTTGAAATAGCTCTCCAGCAGCAGCCACTGGGCCATGGACTGGAGATCCACCCGGTCGGCGATATAGTTGTAATTCTCCGGGTCGCTGATGTCGCAGCTTATGATGAAGTTGTGCAGCTGGAAAAGCTCCGGCTGGTATTCGATTTTGATCGGGGCGCGGCTGATGGTGTTCAGATCCTCATCCGAGCCGGTGTGGCTCTCGATGTATTTGTTGGAATATGCCTCGCGCAGGCTGTAAATACCGTAATAGTTCCCGTTCACGTACAGCAGGCAGAAGCGCGAGTCCAGCGCGAAGGGATCCGTCACGGCGACACGCTCGGCAAACTCGGCAGCCAGCGGCTCACGGTAAGTCTTCATAAAGACGGTGTCGCCGCCGCGCAGGTTCAGCGAATGGAACTCGGTAATGCCCTGGCCGAAAAGATCATAGTGGATATCGCCGCCGTAGCGATCCCGGAAGACGACCTTAAAGCTCTTCTTGTCCCAGACGTTCCTTGACGCTGCGCCGTGCAGCGTCACCATACAGTCGGAGGCAAAGCTGCCGCCGTCGGTGTCGTAAAACTCGGTATGCGAGTCATACTCCATGTTGCCGTTGTGATTGTACAGCACGTCCAGCTTCATCGGCTCCAGCGCGATGCAGACCACCGGCAGGGTATGATACTCGTTGATGACGTATGTAAAGGTGGCCGTCTCGCTTCTCAGCTTGCCGTCGGCATAGGAGGCCGCGCGGATCACCGTGGTACTGTCAAGATGGATCGGCCCGTCGTAGACATAGGAGGCCGTGTCGGGGAGGTTGCCGTTGAGCGTATAGTAGATCGTTCCCTCCCCGCTCAGGACAACGTCCACGCCCTCCACGTCGTTATAGACGCCGGCGGGCGTCACACTCTCCGGCCGCTTTGCGGTGTGGCGGGCGCAGTTGCCGTTGTTTGCTCCTCCGGGCGTGGGGCTGGTGAAGAAGAAAAAGCCGCTGCGGCCGTCAACACGGCCCTTGCTGTGGTTCAGCGGCATGCCATACAGGCTGATGGCATCCGAAAGGCTTCCGTCGGCGCGGAAAACATAGAAGCTGTCCCCCTTCGCGCCGAGCTTGAAGGGCGCGTGGCAGGCGGCCGTAGCCAGCAGGGGCTCACCGCAGTAGACCACAAAGCTCTCCCCCGGTTTGAGAGAGGTATCCGGGAGCTGGAAGCAGGTCGGGTCGTCCGCCTTGTCGGTCACATAATAATCGCTGAGGCTGATCGTCTCGTCCGAGACGTTTTTCAGCTCCGCCCAGTCGTAGAAGCCGCCGGCGTGGAAGGAGAACGTGTCGTTGTAGGCCATGGCCTCGTTGACGACGAGCGCGCCGTGATGATCGTTCGCGGCAAGGAAGTCCTCATAACCGTCCTCCGTGTTGGGCCATCCCGGCGTGGGGCAATAGAGCGCGGAGGAGTTTTCGCCGTCAAAGCACAGCACGCTGTCAGAGGGGCAGGACTCATAGCTCTGCTTCCACACAAGCGTCCCGTCCGGGGCGGAGAGGCAGAGGGTATCCCCGTCCTTGGAGAGGGAGAAGTTCGTATGCAGCTCTCCCTCGGCGCGGTCCTTGCCCGAGCAGAAAACGACGCTGTATTCGCCGGCCGAGAGCGTCAGCGCCGGGATCTGCCACTTGCAGGGCTCCTCCTCACTGTCGGACAGCCAGCAGCCGGTGAGCTCGGCACTCTCCGGGCCAGGGTTATACAGTTCAAGCCAATCGGAAAAATCGCCGTCCGCGTCCGTGATCGTGGTTTTGTTGGCGGCCTGCAGCTCACTGAGGACGACTGCGGTCCGAAACGGCTCCGGCGTCGGTTCCGCAGTCGGCTCGGCGACGGGCTCGGCGGGCACGGTAAGAGAGCTCTCTTCGGACGGCGCACCGGTCTCCGCCGGGGCGGCGGGGGCGCCCGTTTCCAGTCCGCATGCGCCCAGCAGCATGGCAGAGAGCAGCACAAAGGCAACGGCGATTCTGTATTTTCTCTTCAAAAGCAATTTGAACATGCTTTCGGATCTCCTTTGAAAAGGCATAAATCAAACGCAATTATTCATGTTAGTTTACCATTTTCCCCCCCGCGGTGTCAAGTTTTCCAGCCGTCGCGGCGGTTGGGAAAGATATCACACGGCAGCGCCTTTTTTCCCTTGAAAAGACGGGCAATTTTACAATTATGAAACACTATTTCTCTTATTTACGAAACAAATAGCTGGTATCTTATAGCTGTAAGCAAAAGAGTCTTTTTCATTTTTCTCCTTTTTTCCTCTCATTTATACAAGATCGGGACGAAGCGGCGGGCCGCTTCGTCCTGATCTTTTTCTGCCCCTCTTAAGGGACAGTGCGGAGGGGTGCATCTCTTGAAACAAAAAGGATATACTGGTAGAATGAGCCTGTAAGAAACGGAGGTGAGGGAAACGGAGGATCGGACCTATATCGCCATCGACCTGAAAAGCTTTTACGCCTCGGTGGAGTGTCGCGAACGCGGCCTCGATCCGCTGGACGCCTGTCTTGTGGTCGCAGACCCCACGCGCACGGAAAAGACGATCTGTCTCGCCGTCTCCCCCGCCCTCAAGGCCTATGGGATCCCCGGCCGGGCGCGTCTGTTCGAGGCTGTGGAACGCATCCGCGAGGTCAATGCGATCCGGCGCAGCCGCGCGCCGGGCCGCGTCTTTTCCGGCCGTTCCTTCCTCGGCCGTGAGCTGCAGGAAGATCCGTCGCTGGAGCTTGACTATATTGTCGCGCCGCCGCGCATGGCGCTTTATATCGAATACAGCACGCGGATCTATCAGATCTATCTGAAATATGCCGCGCCGGAGGACATCCACGTCTACTCCATTGACGAGATTTTTCTGGATGCGACGGATTATATCCGCACCCGCGGCCAAAGCGCGCGCGAATACGCCGTGGCCATTGTGCGGGATGTGCTGGCAGCCACAGGCATCACCGCCACCGTAGGGATTGGCACGAATCTGTACCTGGCCAAGATCGCCATGGACATTGTGGCCAAGCACATGCCCGCGGATAAGGACGGCGTGCGCGTCGCCGAGCTGGACGAGATGCGCTACCGCCGGACGCTGTGGGAGCACCGCCCGCTGACGGATTTCTGGCGTGTGGGCCGGGGGATCGCGAAAAAGCTGGAGGAGCACGGCCTGTACACCATGGGCGACGTGGCGCGCTGTTCGCTGGGGAGGGAGAGCGAGGTGCACAACGCCGAGCTTCTCTACCGGCTCTTCGGCATCAATGCCGAGCTTCTGATCGACCATGCCTGGGGCGCCGAGAGCTGCCGGATGGAAGACATCAAGGCTTACCGTCCAGCCTCGCACAGCATCAGCACGGGGCAGGTGCTGATGTCGCCCTATGATTTTCAAAAAGCGCGGCTGATCGTGCGGGAGATGACCGAGCAAATGGTGCTGGAGCTGGTGGACAAGGCCCTTGTGACGGATCTGGTGGAGCTTACCGTCGGATATGACCGGCAGAGCCTGGCCGACGCGGCGCTGGCACGGGAGTACCGCGACAGCACGGAAAAGGACTATTACGGCCGACGCGTGCCGAAAAGCGCCCACGGGACGAAGCGGCTTGCACGCTATACCTCCTCGACAAAGCAGATCATGGACGCGATGCTTCAGATCTACGACAGCACCGTTGATCCGGCGCTGGAGGTGCGGCGCATCACCATTGCCGTCTGCGAGATCGAGGATGAGAGCTTCGCCGGCCGGGAGAGCGAGCGCCAGCTCGATCTGTTCTCCGACTTTTCCGGCGAAGAGGAGGACCGGGTGGAAGAGGATGCGCTGCAAAGCGAGCGCAGACGCCAGAAGGCCGTGCTGGACATCAAGAAGAAATACGGCAAGAACGCCATCTTAAAGGGCACCAGCCTGGAAAAGGGCGCGACGGCCAGGGAGCGCAACCGCCAGATCGGCGGGCATAAGGCATAGATATGGGCAAATACGACGATATCATCAACCTGCCGCATCCGGTTTCGAAAACGCACGCACCGATGCCGCGCGCCCAGCGGGCGGCACAGTTCTCCCCCTTTGCCGCGCTGACGGGCTATGACGACGCCGTGCGGGAGACCGCCCGGCTGACCGAGGCGCGCGTGGAGCTTGACCGCGACGCGCTTGACGCCCTCGACAGGACGCTGCACGCGCTTGAGGAGCGGATCGCGGCTGACAAGGTCCGCCCGGAGGCGCAGATCCGTTATTTCGTCCCGGACGAGCGCAAGGCGGGCGGACGCTATGTGATCTTGCGCGGGGCGGTGAAGAAGATCGACGAATACAGCGGCGTTCTTCTTCTCACAGACGGGAAAAAGATCCCGTTGGGGGACATTCTTTCGATCGAGCCGATATAAAAACGCCGGGGCCGGAAAGCAGCGCTTTCCGGCCCCGGTGTTTCTGCAATTAACTACAACTGAATATAAAAGCAAAAGCTACTTCTTTTTCCCGCCGTTTTTGAACAGCGCGCCGACGAGCAGCACAACGGCCAGGAAGATAAGGTAGCCGAAGATCTGCTTATAGCCCTTGCCGACCCAGCAGCAGTAGCACATGAACAGACAGCACAGGATGCCGAGCACGGGCAGAACAAAACGCTTGAAAAACCCAAAGTCCTTGCAGCGGAACATAATCGCGGCAAACATCGGGATGTACATCGCGTAGAGATTGATGATCGAGATCTCGTCGGGCTCCCAGGCCAGCCACTCGCAGTTGTGCAGGCCGCCCATGAAGTCAGGCCCGTACATCCACAGGATCGAGGTCCAGGCGTACCAGAAGCCGCCCATCATCATGCCCAGCACGGCAGACTTGATAACGAAGTTGTTCTGCCTGTCGACATCGCCGTAGAACGACGGCCGGGGGCCCATTTTACGGGCGGAGAGGGCGTACATGCCGCGGCAGGAGCCCATGATCAGCCCGTTCATAACGCCCAGGCAGCCCACGGTGATGAAGGCATAGACGATCGTGCCGATGACGTTGCCGAAGATTTTGGAAAACGCGATGCGGGGCAGCGCCTCGCCCAGAGGCCAGGTGCCGATGATGGTCTGCACGTCGCCGACCGAGCTCATGGCGAAGATATACAGGCAGTAGAGCACCGTGCAGAACAGCGAGCCGCAGATCAGCGCGATGGGCAGATTGCGCTTGGCGTTCTTCAGCTCGGCGTTGATCGAGGTGGCGATGATCCAGCCCTCATAGGCGAAGGCAAAGGACGCGACGCCCGAAAACACGCCGGAAAAGGCGGACGTGCCCGCCGTGGCCGCGGCGTATTCCGCCGTATTGACATAGTCCAGCACCCGCGCCGTCGCGCCGGTGGAGAGGCCCACGATGATGCCGACGACCGCCATCAGGGCAAGCGGGACAAGCTTGATGACCGTCATGCTGACCTGCAGCTTGCCGGCCAGCTTGGGGCTCAGGATATTGATGCAGTAGCCGATCATCAGAAAGCCCGCGCCCAGGCCCAGCGCCTCGGAGCTGACGGTGCCGCTGACGAAGAAGTCCATGGCCGGGATGCCGCACAGCTCGCAGAAAAACACGGCCGAGAAGAAGGCCAGCATCGCCGCGAGGCAGGGATAATAGATCGTCGTCATAAACCAGCCGACGTAATAGGCGTAGCCCTCGCCCAGGGCGACCTCGGCATAGTCGACAACGCCGTTGACCTTTTCAAATTTGGAGCTCAGTTCGGCAAAGACCAGCGAGCAGATGATGCAGATGATGCCGACAAGCGCGACGACCAGCACGCCCTGGAGCATGTTGCCGTGGGTCAGGGCAAGGACCTTGCCGCCCTTGATAAAGACGCCGGAGCCGATGACAATGCCGATGACCATGGAGATGGCAGTCGGCAAACCGTAGCGCTTTTCCATTGTGTTGTTGCTCATGGCGGTTTTCCTTCTTTCCTCAAATGTTGTTTGGGGTGTTCTCCGGGGTAAAGCATTTCAAATGGATATCCGTTACTCTTAAGCATACCAGATTTTCCATTGAAGTCAACCTGAAAAAACAGCATCCGCGGCCTGTTTTCGGCCGCGGATGCTCTGATTCTGTCCTATTTTGGAAAGCGCAGCGTGACCTTGAACAAATCGCCGTCCACCGTCACGGCCAGGCTGCCGCCCTGCAGCTCGGCCAGGCTCCGCGCGATCGAGAGCCCCAGACCGCTGCCCTCACTCGAGCGCGCGGCGTCGCCGCGCACAAAACGTTCGGTCAGCTCCTCCGGGCTCTGGACGATCTCCCGGCTGGAGGTGTTGCGGAAGATCACGGCCGCGCCGCCGTCCTCCGCCGCCAGTTCGAGATAGACCCGGGTGCCGGGAAGCGCATACTTGAGGATGTTGTTCATCAGATTGTCGAAGATCCGCTGGGTATGGCGCGCGTCCGCCCGTACGGGGACGCTTCCTTCCGGCTTTCTGACAACAAGTGTCAGCCCCTTCTCCGCCAGTCTCTCGCCGTACTCCCCCGCCGTCTGCTCAAGCATCACGCCCAGATCGCAGCTCTCGATCGTGACGGGCAGCGCGCCGGAGGAGGCCTTGGAGGCTTCCACGAGATCGTCCGTCAGCTTTTTGAGTCTGGCGCTCTGCCGCTGCAGCACCTCGATGTATTCCCGCGCCTTTTCGTTTTCGATCTCCTCCTTCGAGAGCAGGTCGACATAGCTGATGATTGAGGTCAGCGGGGTCTTGATGTCGTGGGAGACGTTGGTGATGAGCTCGGTCTTCATGCGCTCGCTGCGCAGACGCGCGTCCACCGCGCGGGAGATTCCGCTCTGGATGGCGTTGAGATCCTCGGCGTGGCGGCGGAATTCGCCGAAGAGATACTTCGTGTCGATGCGATAGGCCGTGTTGCCCTTTGCGATCTCACTTGCCCCCGTGCGCAGCTTCTTCGCACTGATGAGCGCCAGGAGCGCCAGCGGGAAAAATACGAAGAAATTGATAAAGAATCCGATTGGCCCCGCTTCGCTGTCGCTCATGGCCAGGAGCAGGAAGCCGACGAACTCCGCGCCGCAGAGGATCAGCATCCCCCGCCAGATGAGCGGGATGGACGTGACGATCATTTTCCCCCAGCCCCACAAAGCCCGGGCGGCGCGCCGGAGGAAGCGCAGAAGCTTGTAGCAGAGCGTGCCGCGGATGATCCCACCCATTTTGACGCGCACGGCCAGACTCATGCACCACCACAGCGCCAGCAGCACGGCGGCGCAGAGCAGCAGCCCGGCGAGGATGAGCAGAAGCACGATGTCGTAAGAACGGGACGCTCTGTCCATCATGTCGTCAAAGTACGCCAGAAAGGCAAATCCGGCGAGGGCGACCGCTGCCGTGAAGAGATCAAAGGGGATCTTCTCGGTGAGGCGCGGCGTGATCGCGTCGGTGCCCTTCCGGTGGCCGGCGGCGGCCATCAGGAAGGCAAAGAGCAGGATCGCGAGCAGCAGGCTGCCGATCGCGGTGATCACCAGCTCACGACTGTGGGCCGCGGCGAAATCGAAGCAGCGCACCTGGAAAGCGGCGTTGTCCCGCGCCTTCATGTCGCGCAGCAGATAGCAGGTAACGGTGAAGTTCACCGTCTGCCCGCGCGAGTAGACGTCGCCGGGGGTCGTCACATGCGGTGTGGGCATGGGGTCGGGCGTCACGGTCGGAAGCGGCTTGGCGGGCTGTATATCCGTCGGCGTGTCTTCGATGTTCGAGAGCTCGGCGTCTTCATCGGCAGGCTCCGTCGGCATGGGCACGGGCGTTACCCCGGCCGGCAGCGGCGTGGGCAGCGGCTCTGTCAGCGCGGCGTCCGCGCTCCCGGTATCCGATGCGGCGCTCTCCTCGCCCCACAGCTCGCCCTCCGGGAAGGCAGAGTAAGGATACCAGTTGCTGCCCGGGACGGTGACGGTGCTGAGCGTCTCCTCGCCGTTATACGTTGAAAACCGGAGCGTGCCGCTGCTGTCGAAGATCTCATAGCGGTAATTGTCGTCGGTGGCAAGGTAGGCGTTTGGTTCTCCGTCGTCGCTGATGGGGAGCAGGCGGTCTGCGATCAGCCAGGCCTCGTTCCGGCAGAGGTTTTCCGCGAGCATTTCCCGCGCGGCCTCCGCGCCGCGGCTGTAATATCCGGCAGAATAGAGCATCCCAAAGCTGAGCGCGCCGGCGGCAAAGCTCAGGAACAGCGCGAGGAAGAGAATGACCGCGAGGGTCTTGCATAGGGTACTTCCCTTGAGTGTTTTCATGTCCCGCTCCTTTCAAACTTATAGCCCTGACCCCAGACAGCCTTGATGAAGCGCGGCTCGGCGGGGTTGATTTCGAGCTTTTCGCGTATGTGGCGGATGTGCACCGAGACGGTGTTCTCCGCGCCGTAGGGCTCGCCGTTCCAGACCCGGCGGTAGAGCTCCTTCGGCGGAAAGACCTCGCCCGCGTGGTGCATCAGAAAGCGCAGGATCTCATACTCCGTCGGCGTCAGCGCGATCCGCTCGCCGTCACGGCAGACCTCCTTGGCCTTTTCGTCGAGTCTGATCGGGCCGATCGTGAGACTGCCCTCCTCTGTCTTTCCGCCGCCGAGGAGCATATAGCGCCGCAGCTGCGAGCGCACGCGGGCGCAGAGCTCCACCGGGTTGAAGGGCTTGGTCACATAGTCGTCCGCCCCGACGTTGAGCCCCAGGACCTTGTCGGTGTCCTCGCTTTTGGCCGTGAGCAGGATGACGGGGACGTTGCTCTCCTCCCGCAGGCGGGAGAGGGCGGCGATGCCGTCCATTTCCGGCATCATCACGTCCAGCAGCACCAGATGGATCTCCTCGCGCCGCAGCACGTCCAGCGCCTCGCGCCCGTTATAGGCCGCAAAGGTCGTATAGCCCTCGGCCTCGAGATAGATCTTCAGCGCCGAGACGATGTCTCTCTCGTCGTCGCAGATCAGGATGTTGTACATGTCCTCTCACCTCTCGCGGTTAAGGTAAACAGGATAATCCGAACCACGGTTTTCCCGTGCTGGGATTCGCCCATCCTTCGTTAAAATGCTCGGCAATACGGAAGTATTCCCTGCGCTTTTGCCTCGGCTGGACAAATTCCCCCTACGGGAAAACTCTTTGACCAAAACGGATGAGATTTCGGATGATTTTGCGTGCGGAGGACGCAGGCTTGCCTTTCGCAAGTCAAGGACGACAAGCGTAAAAGCGCTGAAAGATCGCCGTTTTGGCGGGTTCGGGTTATCTTGTTTACCTTATCTTACGATAAAAGTCTTTAAGTTCCAAGTATGCAAAGAATTAAGAATTTCTTAAAAAGAAAAGCGCCTCCGGAAATGGGCGGGTGTCGTAAAACAGTT
>CAMHER010000048.1 GCA_946184215.1 uncultured Clostridia bacterium
TTCCCATACAAAAAGATACGGGAAGATTCTTCCCGTATCTTTTAAAAAGTATTCGGTTTTTTCGAAGGCTGAAAATTACTCTTCCCCGTAGCCCATCGGGTTCTTCGACTGCCAGGCCCAGGTGTCGCGGCACATGTCGTCGAGATTGTACTGCGCCTTCCAGCCCAGGAGCTGCGCGCTCTTGTCGGGGCTGGAGTAGACCGTGGCCAGGTCGCCCGGGCGGCGCGGCGCGATCTCATAGGGAATCTTCACGCCGGTCACGCGCTCAAAGGCCTTGACCATATCCAGCACACTGTAGCCCTGGCCGGTGCCGAGATTGAAGACGTTCTCGCCGCGGTGGGTCTGCATATACTCGATCGCCGCGACGTGGCCGCGGGCCAGGTCGACCACATGGATATAGTCTCGCACGCCGGTGCCGTCGGGCGTATTGTAGTCGTTGCCGAACACATTCAAGTGATCGCGGCGGCCGACCGCAACCTGTGCGATGAAGGGCATGAGGTTGTTCGGAATGCCGCGGGGGTCTTCCCCGATCAGACCGCTGCTGTGGGCGCCGATGGGGTTGAAGTAGCGCAGCAGACTGACGGAGAAATCGTCCACCGCGTGGGCGGTGTCGCGCAGGATCTGCTCGGACATATACTTGGTCCAGCCATAGGGGTTGGTGCAGTGGCCGGTGTTGGAGGTCTCGCGCAGCGGCATCTCGTTGTCGCCGGAATAGACTGTGGCGGAGGAGGAGAAGACGATGTTTTTCACACCGTGGTCGCGCATGGCCTCACACAGGCGGACGGTGGAGAAGAGGTTGTTGTCGTAATATTCCAGCGGCATTGCGACCGATTCGCCCACGGCCTTGAGCCCGGCGAAGTGGATCGCGCAGTCGATGTCATGCTTTTCAAAGATCCGGTCAAGGGCCGCGCGGTCGCGCACGTCGTTTTCGTAGAAGTCGACATGTCTGCCGGTGATTTGCTCGACGCGCTCGATGGCCTTGGGGCTGGAGTTGACAAGATTGTCAATAACGATGACGTTGTGTCCGCGCTCTAAAAGCTCAACACAGGTGTGGCTGCCGATATAGCCGGCGCCCCCGGTGACAAGTACATTCATGTTCGTCTTTCTCCTTTATTCAATCCAAAAGTGTTTCGGGATAAATGCCGCGCTCGCGCAGCGAGGCGATGTAGGCGATCACGTCGGGCAGGTCTTCCTGATAGGTGATGCCGTGCCAGATCTCGTGGCAGGGGAGGACGCGCACCGCGGCCTTGCCCTCTTCGATCAGCGCGTTGGCAACAGAGGGGAGGAAGTATTCGCACTTGAGAGGATTGCGCGCGACGTTCTCGGCGTACCAGGCAGGGAAGCGGGCGACGAGCTCGTGGAGCATCTGCTGGCCAAAGCCCCAGAAGTTCATGCTCACGGGGCTGTCGCCGGAGAGGGGGATGAAGGTCTCGCCGTCCTCGGTATAGGCGGCATCATCGCCGCGCTTTTCAATGTGCGTTCGCTCGGTCACACCGGCGAGGAAGCCATCCTCCACCCGGCAGACGCCGCGCGAGACCGAGCCGTTTTCCGTCACCGTGTTGCGCAGCAAATAGGCGACCATGGCGTGCTCGTTTTCCGGCCGCTCGCTGACAAGATAGTCATAGAGCGCCTGGTAGGCGCCGGGACCGTAAAAATCGTCGGCATTGATCACGGCGAAGGGACCTTCGACCGTACCGGCGCAGCAGGCCACGGCATGCCCTGTGCCCCAGGGCTTGACGCGCCCCTCGGGAACGGTGCAGCCCTCCGGAAGCTTCTCCAGCTGCTGAAAGACATATTTTACGTCAAAATACTTCTCCATCCGCCGTCCGACGGCGTTTTTGAAGTCCTCCTCGATCTCGTGCTTGATCACGAAGGCGACCTTGCGGAAGCCTGCGCGGTAGGCGTCGAAGAGCGAAAAGTCAATGATGGCGTGGCCGTGCTCGTCCACGGCCTTGATCTGCTTGAGTCCGCCGAAGCGGCTGCCCATACCGGCGGCCAAAATGACAAGAGTAGGTTCCTGCATGTCTCGATCCTCTGTTTTCCTTTTTTATCGTTTTACAGTTTCATAGCCTCGCGGCAATAGTAGTTGAACATGCGCTCGCGCTCGAGCGTGGTAGAGTCCATATGCCCCGGATAGACCTCAAAGTCGCCGGGGAGGGAGCAGATCCGTTTGAGCGAGAGCATCTCCTCGTGCGCGTCGCCTCCGTCGAGATCCACGCGGCCGCAGCTGCCGCGGAAGAGTGTGTCGCCGGTGAAAAGCGCGTTCTCACATCGAATCGTCACACCGCCGGGCGTGTGGCCCGGGGTGGCGATGATCTCAAAACGCAGCCCCGCCTCGTCGATCAGATCGCCGTCGTCATAACTGATGCCGCCCTTGGGCAGACGGTAGGGAAGGTGGTAGGAGCGTCCGCCCTTGTCGTCACGGCTGTTCATATAGACCGTGGCGCCCGTTTCCTCGGCCACGGCGTCGGCGGCATCGACGTGGTCATAATGGCCATGGGTGATCATGATCGCGCGGCAGGTGAGATGGTTGCTCTCAATATAATCCAGGATCGTGTTGCTCTCGTCGCCGGGGTCGATCACGACGCACTCGAGCGTCTTCTCGTTCGTGACGATATAGCAGTTTTCCTCCAGTTGGCCGACGGGAAGGGTCTTGATCAGCATAGCTTACAGCTCCTTTGTATCGAGAATGATCGTGATGGGGCCGTCGTTGACAGAGGCGACGAACATCTCCGCGCCAAACTGCCCGGTCTCCACCTTGAAGCCGCGCTCGCGGCATTCGCTGATGACCAGCTCATAGAGCGGAATGGCCTTCTCCGGCCGCGCGGCATGGGAAAACCCGGGGCGGCGGGAGCGGCAGTCGGCAAAGAGCGTGAACTGGCTGATGATCAGCAAGTCCGCCCCGGCGGGGCCGGGGGCGATGTTCATTTTACCCTGCTCGTCCTCAAAAACACGCAGGCCGCAGATCTTGTCGGCGATCTTTTTCGCTTCCGCCTCCGTGTCGTCCTCATGCACGCCGAGCAGGATCAGAAAGCCTTTTTCGATCTTGCCGGCAATTTCTCCGCCGATCTCGACGGAGGCGTTCAGAACACGGGTAACAACTGCTCGCATAAAAGAAGCTCTCCTTATTTTCCGTTTCGCATGACCTCGCTCACGCCCGGTACGGCGGAAAGACGGCTCATGACGTATTTCAGCTCGGCAAGGTTTTTGATCTCCAGTGTGATCGTGGTAAAGGCCGTGCCCGCGTTGTCGCGCGCCGAGAGCGTGCGCACCTTTGCGTTGAGGGAGTTGAGCACCGTGGCAATATCCATGACGAGGCCCGAGCGGTCCTTGGCAATGATGGTGAGTGTCGTGACGTAGCTGTCGGTGATGTGATCCGACCAGGAGACGGAAATCCAGCGCCCGTCGTTTTCGGGGCTGGCGATGCTGCTGCGATAGTTTTCACAGTCGCGCCGGTGGATCGAAACGCCCTGGCCGCGGGTGATAAAGCCGACAATATCGTCCCCCGGAACGGGGGTGCAGCAGCGGGAGAATTTGACAAGGCAGTTGTCCAGTCCCGCCACCAGCACGCCGTGGATGGGCTTGCCGGTCTGCTTGGCGGCGGCCTGCTCGCGCCGCTCGGCCGCTTCGGTGAGCTTGTCGACGGTGGTTTTCTTGTCGGGCTTCTGGACGCGGGCGTACTCGTCCTTCAGACGGTTGGCCGCCCGGACCGCTGTCATGCCGCCGTAACCGATGGCGGCATAGAGATCCTCTACATTGGAATAGGACAGCCGCCGCAGAATCGGGGTCATGACCGCCTCGTCGAGCACGTCGTCAAGGCTCAGAGCGTTACGCTTGAGCTCGTCATCGAGCATTTCACGGCCGCGGATCACATTCTCCTCGCGCCGCTCGCGCTTGTACCACTGCTTGATCTTCGTGCGGGCACTGCCGCTCTTGGCGATGTTCAGCCAGTCGCGGCTGGGGCCGGGAGCCGACTTGGAGGTGCGGATCTCGACGATGTCGCCGTTCTGCAGCACATAGTCAAAGGTGACGATCCTGCCGTTGACGCTGGCGGAGACCATGTGGTTGCCCACGTCGGAGTGGATCATATAGGCAAAGTCGATCGGCGTGGCGCCGGCGGGGAGGTTGATCACGTCGCCCTTGGGGGAAAAGACGAAGACCTCGTCGGCAAACATGTCGATCTTCAGGTTGTGGAAGAAGTCCTGCGCGTCGGACTCCTGCTGGCTTTCCAGCAGGCGCCGGACCCAGGCAAAGCGGTCCTCGTCGCCGGCGCGCAGCACGGCGCTGCTCTCACCCATCTTGTATTTCCAGTGGGCGGCAATGCCGTATTCAGCCGTGTGATGCATCTCCCAGGTGCGGATCTGCACCTCGAAGGGGATGCCCTCGCTGCCGATAACGGTGGTGTGGACGCTCTGATACATATTGGGCTTGGGGGTGGAGATATAGTCCTTGAAACGCCCGGGAACAGGCTTGAACATATCGTGAATGATGCCGAGCACGTTGTAACAGTCCGGGATCGTGTCAACGATCACGCGGAAGGCGCAGAGATCGAAGATGCCGCTGATGTCCAGCTTCTGGGCGTACATCTTGCGGTAGATGCTGTACACGTGCTTGATGCGGCTGTAGATCGTCGCGTGGATGCCCTCCTCGTCCAGACGGGCCTGGATCTTGCCCTCCACAGCGGACATGAAGGCCTCCAGCTGCGGCATGCGGCTTTCCAGGGACGCTGTGATCTCCCGGTAGCCCGCAGGATCAAGGTACTGGAGCGAGAGGTCTTCCAGCTCCCATTTGACACGCTGGATTCCGAGCCGGTGGGCGATGGGGGCATAGATCTCCATCGTCTCCAGCGACTTGGAGCGCTGCTTCTCGGTGGACTGGTAAGCCATCGTGCGCATATTGTGCAGCCGGTCGGCAATTTTGATGAGAATGACGCGGATGTCCTTGGCCATGGCCATGAGCATCTTACGGATGTTCTCCATCTGCTCGTCCTCGACGCTGGTGTACTGCACGCGCGTGAGCTTGGTGACGCCCTCAACGATGTCGGCCACAGCCGTGCCGAAGGAGCGCGCAATGTCGGCGTGGGTCAGCGCGGTATCCTCGATCACATCGTGCAGCAGCGCGGCGACGATAGAATCCTCATCCAGGCCCATGTCCACCGTGATATCCGCCGCGGCGACGCAGTGTGTCACATAAGGTGAGCAGCCGTCCTTGCGGAGCTGACCGGCGTGCGCGCTGCGCGCCATCTCATAGGCGGCGCGCACACGGTCAAGATCGACATTATGACAGTTGCGGCGGATTTTCTCCTCCAGCTCGGCAAACATTTTGTCGGGATCGAGGGGCGCCGTCTGGGGCAGGTTCTTTTTTTGCTCGTTCTCCATAACTGTTTTCCTCAGCTTGACCGCAGAGCGCGGATGATCTCGGTGTTTTCCAGGTCTGCCTTCCCGTCGATACTGGCGGCTCTCGCGCCGTACAGCCCTACATCGGGTGAGACGAGCAGTCCTACTTCATGCAGCACGGCGAGACACAGACAATAGGTCTCCTCCGCCATGCCGGGCGGCACGGCGGCAAGCACGTCCTCCGCCCGCTCGCCGAGGTGGAAACCGTCCTGCTGGGCCAGATGCCATACCCGGATAAAGTCGCTGCGCTCCGGGCAATAGGCGGCGGCAGCCCAAAGAACGTCGCGTTCACCGCGCAGGATCCGCTCACACAGTGCGCTTCCGTCGTGGCGGCGGAGAGCACTGAGAAGAAGCTGAACGGAAACGTGACCGTGAAACTCGTTGATCTGGGGCGTGAAGGCCACGTCCACTGTTTCGCCGCCGTGCAGATCCAGCTCGGAGGAGTTGTGGGAGAAAAAGATCCCCTCAAAACTCTCGTGTCCGAGCCGTATGCGGATACGCAGATGCTTGCCGCCGCCGACGTCCGAGGCGCTTTCCAGCTTCACGCCGCACAGACACATGGTCGGACGGGGGTTGGCGTTGCCGTACGGCTCGAGCAGATCGAGCGCACGGACGTTTTCGATGCTCAGGAGACTGCTGTCGCAAATCAGCAGATCCGGCTGCACCTCCGGTACGGGGACCGGCTTGTTTTCACGGTAGTACCGCGCAAGGGCGGCACGGAAATCCGCAAGCTTGTCGCTGCGGATATTCAGCCCGGCTGCCAGCGCATGGCCGCCAAAGCCGATCAGATGCTCGCTGCAGGCGCTGAGCGCGTCAAACAGATTAAAGCCGCCATAGCTGCGGCACGAGCCCTTGCCCACGTCGCCGCTCAGACAGATCATGATGGCGGGAAGGGAATACTGCTCAGCCAGGCGGGAGGCGGCAATGCCGATCACGCCCTGGTGCCACTTGTCGCTGGCCAGCACGATCGGCGCGTCGGGCGTGGAGGAGCCAAGCATCTCGCCTGCCTCACGCCAGATCTCGGTTTCAATGTTCTGCCGCTTGCGGTTGAGCTCGCACAGCTCAACGGCGAGAGCGGTGGCCTCGGCCGGGTCGGAGGTCATCAGCAGTCTGGCCGCGGTGGCGGGACAGCCGAGACGGCCCGCTGCGTTCAGACGCGGGGCAAGGGAGAAACCGATGGTGGCAGCGGTGAGCTTGCGGTTGTCAACCCCGGCCTCGCGCAGCATGGCCGCAATGCCCGGCAGGGGATCCCGCTCGATCTTTTCAAGGCCGCGGCGAACAAGATAGCGGTTTTCTCCGACGAGCGGCATAACGTCCGCCACAGTGCCGACAGCGGCGAGATCGCAATAGCGCTCGACCATGGCGGAGCTGTTGCCCTCGCAGGCGCAGACAAGCTTGAGCGCAACGCCGACGCCGGCAAGATAGTGGTTGGGATATTCCTCGTCGGCACGCTTGCAGTCCACCACCGCAGCCGCCTCGGGCAGCGGAGAATCGCCGCACTCGTGATGATCTGTGATGATCATGTCGATTCCGAGCGAGGAGGCGAACTGCGTTTCCTCCCGCGCGGTAATGCCGCAGTCGACCGTAACGATCAAACTAACGCCCTGGGCATGAAGCGTTTCCACGGCGCTGTTGTTCAGCCCGTAGCCTTCTTCGCTGCGGTCAGGAATATAGGGAATGCACGAAAGTCCCTTGGAGCGAAGATAATCGGTGAGCAGGCAGGTCGAAGTAATGCCGTCCACATCGTAGTCACCGTATACTGCAACCGTTTCGCCCGTTTCAATCGCCCGGCGCAGGCGAGCCACCGCCCTGGGCATATCCCGGAGCAGAAGGGGATCGTGCAGCAGCTCCTCTCCGCCGTCCAACAGCTCTTTCATTTGCTCGCGCGTGGTTACGCCGCGCAGCGAAAGCACTGCCGCGAGCAGCGGCGGGCAGCCTCCCTCCGTCAGTTCCTGCGGGAAAAGAGGCTTTTCATAGGGAATCTTCCATTCTTTCTGGTTCATATCTGCCAACTTTACCTTACATTTTTTAATAACTAATCATATCAAATATTTCCTGATATTTCAATAGGGCGGCAGGGAAAGAAAACGCTCCGGAAAGAAGCCTTTCCGGAGCGCATCGTTATTTGGACCAGTCGGCCAGCTCACGCAAGGTGTCCGTTACGGGACAGAGCGCCGCCGAAAGCGCCTCCTCCTCTGTTCGGCAGAGGGAAAGCAGGCTGAGTGCATCGTGTGCCGTAAAGCCCTTTTCGATCGTGTCGGCGAGAAGGGCGGCAAGAGGCTCAAAATAGCCGCAGGTATTCAGAAGGACGATGTTTTTCCGGTGCCGGCCCAGCAGGCGCAGGGTAAAAACCTCGAAAAACTCCTCCAGCGTGCCGACACCGCCGGGCAGCACGATAAAGGCGTCGGAGAGCTCTTCCATTTTGCTTTTGCGCTCGGCCATCGTGTCGGTGAAAACAAATTCGCCCTTTTCCGTGAGCAACGCGTCCCCCTCGTCGAAAAAGCGCGGGGCTATGCCGATCAGCTCGCCTCCCTCCGAGAGGACGCCTGCGGCGCATACACCCATCAAGCCCGTTCGGCCGCCGCCATAGACAAGCGTATGGCCGCCGCGTCCGATCAGCACGCCGAGGCGGAAGGCCGCGTCAAAATAGTCCTGCTTCAGCCTGTCGCTGGAGGCTCCGAAAATGCAGATCTTCATCCCACAATCCTCACTTTCCGATTCTTTTTCGATTCATTCGCATTGTAATATGCCAAAATGCGCCTGTCAACGAAGATTTCCTTGCAAAGGGGGACGGCTTGTTGTAAGATGGTCTGCATGAAAAGATTGGCTCTTGCGCTGCTTGCCGCGGCGCTGCTCCTGACGCTTGCCGGCTGCGGCGCGAACGGGACAATAGCGGCAAATGAAAAATCCGATACGGTCGTAAACATCGTTACCACACTCTTTCCCGCCTATGACTTCGCCCGGGTGATCGGCGGTGAGCGCTGCGCGGTCACGCTGCTTGTCCCGCCCGGGGCGGAATCCCACAGCTATGAGCCGACGCCGCAGGACGTGCTTCGGATCGAAAACTGCGACCTGCTCTTTGCAAACGGCGGCGAATCGGAGGAATGGCTCGAAACGCTGCTCTCCGGCGCGGAGGGCGATTTTTCCGCGCTGTACATGCTCGACTGTGTTCAGGCGCTGGAAGAAGAGGAAAAGGAGGGCATGCAGGACCTCCATGAGGAAGCGGAAGAGGGCGAGATCGAGTATGACGAGCACGTCTGGACCTCGCCGCGCAACGCCATGGAGATCTGCCGCACGCTTTGCCGGACGCTCTGCTCGCTCGATCCGGACGGCGCGGCGCTGTACCGGACAAACTGCGAGAACTATTGCGCTCAGCTCGAAGAGCTGGACGCCGCCTTTCGCCGGATCGTGGCAAGCGGCCGGCTGGACTGTGTGATCTTTGCCGACCGTTTTCCGGTACGCTACTTTGTGGAAGAATACGGTCTTGACTATTACGCGGCCTTTCCCGGCTGCGCCGACGATACCGAGCCTTCGGCCCGCACCGTCGCCTTTTTGATCGACCGGGTGCGGGAGCAGGCGGTGCCGGCGGTGTTCTATATCGAATACTCCAACCAGAAGATGGCGGATGTGATCTGCGAGGATACAGGCTGCAAAAAGCTGCTGTTCCACTCCTGCCATACGCTCAGCGCCGAGGATCTGGAAAACGGCGCGAGCTATCTGAGCCTTATGTGGGCCAATTGCGAAAGGATAAGGGAGGCGCTCGGCTGATGGCAATTCTGACATGTGAAAACGCGTCGTTCTCTTATGACGGCGTAACGGTGCTGGAGGACGTCAATTTTTCGCTCAAGGCCGGGGACTATCTCTGCGTGGTGGGCGAAAACGGCTCGGGCAAGTCGACGCTGATCCGGGGGCTGCTCTCGCTCAAGGCACCGTCAAAGGGAAAAATCACCCTGGGCGACGGGCTGAAGAAAACCGAGATCGGCTATCTGCCGCAGCAGACGAATATCCAACGCGATTTTCCCGCCAGCGTGTGGGAGGTCGTGCTGTCCGGCTGTCTCAACTCGCTGGGCGGGCGCCTTTCCTATAACAGGGAGGACAGGGAGCGCGCAGCGGCTAATTTGGAGCGCATGGGGATCGAGGATCTGAAGGACAAAAGCTATCAGGCCCTCTCCGGCGGCCAGCAGCAGCGCGTACTGCTCGCCCGGGCGCTGTGCGCGACAAAAAAACTGCTGCTGCTCGACGAGCCCGTCACGGGCCTCGACCCGGTCGCGGCAGGGGAGATGTACAACCTGATCAAGCTCATCAACCTCTGTGACAATATCTCCGTCATCATGGTCACGCACGACATCCACGAGGCGGCGCGCTATGCCACGCACATCCTCCACCTGGGACATAAACAGCTCTTCTTCGGCACGGCCGCGGAATACAAAAAAAGCGCCCTGGCGCGCCGTTTTCTGGGGGGGAGCGGACTATGAGCGGACTTCTTTCCATGTTTTCCTATCACTTTATCCAGCGGGCGCTGCTCGTCGGCATGCTGGTGAGCCTCTGCGCGGCGCTGCTGGGCGTGTCGCTGGTCCTGAAGCGCTATTCGATGATCGGCGACGGATTGTCCCATGTGGGATTTGGCGCGCTGGCCATTGCTTCGGCCTTCCACCTTGCTCCGCTGGCCGTTACGGTGCCGGTGGTGGTGATCGCAGCGGTGCTGCTGCTGCGCCTGCGCAGCGACAGCCGCGTGAAGGGCGATGCCGCCATTGCCATCATCTCCTCCAGCGCGCTGGCGATCGGCGTGGTGGTCGTATCGGTGACGACCGGGATGAACACCGAAGTGTCCAGCTATATGTTCGGAAGCATCCTGTCTCTCAGCCGCGGCGACGCGATTTTGAGCGTGATCCTGTCCCTGGCGGTGCTGGCGCTGTTTTTGCTGTTCTATCCACGGCTCTTTGCCGTGACCTTTGACGAGACCTTTGCCCGCGCCACGGGCACCCGGGCGGACGTGTACAACACGCTGCTGGCTGTGCTGACGGCGGTGACGGTGGTGCTCGGCATGCGGATGATGGGTGCGCTGCTGATCTCCAGCCTGATCATTTTCCCGGCCCTGTCCGCCATGAAGCTCTGCCGGAGCTTCCGGAACGTGGTGATCTGCGCGGCGGTGATCTCGGCGGTATGCTTCCTGTTCGGCATGACGGCGTCCTATGTTTTCGAAACACCGAGCGGCGCAAGCGTAGTCGTGGCGGACCTCATTGCGTTTGCCTTCTGTTCCCTCGCGGGAAAGAAGGCGTGAATTACGGCGCCTGCGGAGGGGTGAAGCAACGCTTCACCCCTCCAATTTTTGCATAAAACAGTAATAAAAAAGCGAATATGCAAATAAAAATGAATATATACAACAAATTATTCCCGGAAAAGAGAATAAATTCTCAAAAAACTATTGACAAGCAATGCGGCTTGTGCTATTCTCACAAACGTCAAGTATATTTCTTATAGCATCTGACGAAAGCGAGGAACAAAGCAATGAAAAAGATGAGTAAAATTTTGTGCATGCTGCTGTGCCTGGCCATGGTGATGAGCCTGGCCGCCTGCGGAAGCAAATCCGACACCAATCTCTCCGCCGCTTATGACAAGTATCTCTCCGGCTTCAGCACGAACGGCTCGAACGGCACGCTGACGGTCGCCATGTCGCCCGACTTCGCGCCGATGGAGTTCTATGACGTGGCCAAGAGCGGCGAAACCGCGATCGTCGGCTTCGACGTGCTGCTGGCCAATTACCTGGCCCAGGAGCTTGACATGACCCTCGTTTTGAAGCCAATGTCCTTCGACGCCTGCCAGGCCGCGGTACAGACCGGCAACGTTGATATCGCGATCTCCGGCTTCTCCTGGACCTATGAGCGCTCGCAGAACTACGAGCTCTCCGACTGGTACGTCGCCGGCGACAACGAGACCGAGCAGTCCATCATCTGCCTGAAGGAGAACGAGGGCAAGTT
>CAMHER010000049.1 GCA_946184215.1 uncultured Clostridia bacterium
ACCGGGATATCGATATCGGTGAATACCTCGCGGTCAGGGCGCCATTTGATCAGCGTGCCGGTCTTCTTGCGGTCGGCCGGTTCCACGATCAGTTCCTGTCCCTTTTTGCCGCAAACCTTTCCTTTTTTGAAATGCAGCTGATACTTGTTTCCGTCGCGCCATACCGTGACGTCCATGTATTCCGAGGAATACTGCGTCGCACAGGAGCCCAAGCCGTTCAAGCCGAGGGAGTACTCATAATCTCCCCCGTCGGCGTTCTTGTACTTGCCGCCGGCATACAGCTCACAGAAGACCAGCTCCCAGTTGAAGCGTTTCTCCACCGGGTTCCAGTCGACAGGGCATCCGCGGCCGAAGTCCTCAACCTCGATCGAGCCGTCCTCATAGCTCGTAAGCGTGATCGTGTCGCCGTGACCCTCGCGCGCCTCATCGATCGAGTTGGACAAGATTTCAAATACCGCATGCTCGCAGCCGTCCAGTCCGTCGGAACCGAAGATGACACCCGGGCGTTTCCGGACGCGGTCGGCTCCCTTGAGCTGGGAAATACTATCGTTGCCGTATGCGGCAGTTGTGTTACTCATAAATGCTGTAGCCTTTCATACAATATGTTGTAGCAGTCGAGGCACCCAATGCGCCCATTTTTAGTTTATTTAGTATAACAAATTCCTTTTTGCATTGCAAGCCCTTCCCTTTTCACGAAAAAGGCAAAAAAACAGACGGGCCAGAGACTGGCCCGCCCGGGGAAGGCGCACTTCCGCTTGACAATTTCCGCTTTTCGATGTATCCCTATAACCACAAGGCTTTCGGCAAACATCGCCGCCGTTCTCTTTCTATTGCGGCGGACGGAAGCTGTCCGAGAGATAGTATGGCCCGCATTTGCCATACTACTCTCACCAATTCCTGCCTTTTGAAAGGATGCTCTTATGGAAACACTCTCTCTTGTCATTACGATCGCCGCCATCGTGCTTGGCGTGATTCTGCTGCTGCGCATCCTTGCCAAGCCGTTCCGCTTCATCTTCAAGCTGCTTTTGAATACCGTGCTTGGATTTGTGCTGTTATGGATCATCAATTTTTTCGGCGGCGAGATAGGGATCACGCTCTCTTTGTCGCTTGTAAACGCGCTTGTCGTCGGCTTTCTCGGGATTCCCGGTGTCTTGCTCCTCCTTGCGATCCATATCTTTCTGTAACACATAAATGAACTCCCCGGACGCTCCGGGGAGTTTTTTCATGCGAAGATCGTTTCCAATAATGCCGGCAGCTCGCCGAGCGCATGGAATATATAATCTGCCTTGATATCGTCTCTTACAGGCTTGTGCGCGGGATTGAACCAGCAGGTTCTGATTCCAGCGTTGATCCCGCCGCGGATATCGGAGGTAAGGCTGTCGCCCACGATCACCGCGTCCTCGGCGTGAAAATCCGGGATCTCGGAAAAGCAGGCTTCAAAGAACGCGCGCTCCGGCTTGTTGACGCCGATCTGCTCCGAGATAAAGATTTTTTTGAAATACGGCCCGATGCCGGCGCTTTTCAGACGGCTTTCCTGCGTAACGGTGTTGCCGTTTGATACAAGGTACAGGTCATACTTCGGATACAGCGCTTCAAGCAGTTCCGGCGCACCCGGGACGAAGAAATGACCGTTTTCCAGGAATCCCTCGTAATGCTCCTGTGCAATGCGGGCGTCACAGTCGATCCCTTTCTCCCGAAAGAGCTTTTCAAAACGGCTGACCAGCACTTCCTCCCGCGTCATTCTCCCCAACTCCAGCTGCTGCCAGCAAAAGGCGTTGATCTCGCTGTATCGCCGCAGCAGTTCCTCGTCCGCGTCGATACCGAGCTCATCAAAGGCCGCCCGCAGCGCGTGCCGCTCCGCCGTGTGGAAATCGAGGATCGTATCGTCGAGATCGAACAGAATCTTTTTTCTTCCGTTCTCACTCATCTCAAAGCACCTTCAACGCCTCGGAGATCTCCTCAAAATGCGCGCCGCGTGAGGCCTTGACCAACACGCAGTCCCCCTGTCGGATCTCCTCTCCCAGCGCGGCGATCAGCTCCTCACGGCTTGAAAACTTACGTGCGATCTCTCCAGCGCCTTCGCAGTAGTCGTCAGCATAGCTGCCGCAGCACAGCAGCCGCGCAACCCCCTGCTCCCGCGCATATGCACCGCCGTTCCGGTGGATCTCCGCCGCACTCTCGCCGAGCTCGAGCATATCGCCGAGAATGCACACATGCCGTCCGGGGAGCCGCACGAGCGAGTCGATCCCGCTTCGAAGCGCTTCGGCATTGGAATTATAGCAGTCGTCCAGCAGCGTCAGCTTTTCGGTGTGCACGATCGCCGCACGGCGGCCGACCGTCTCAAAGGATGCGATTCCCCGCGCGATCTCCTCGTCGGAAAGACCCATCTCCATTCCGACCGCCGCGCCCTCCAGCGCCGCATAAACAAGATGCTTCCCGAAGGCCGGGATCCTTACATGGATGCGTCTTTGTCCGCATACGATGTCGCATTCGGAATGCTCCGCCATCAGTTCCACATTCTCGGCGCGCACGTCGCAGTCCGCCCCGAAGCCGAAGCTGACCTTTCTTTGGCGGCAGCGAAAGCCTCTGAGCTTTTCATCGTCGCCGTTCATGATCACACAGGCGTCATCGGATATTTCATCCAGCATTTCCGTTTTCGCCCGGAGCACACCGTCGAGGTCATGCAGAAATTCCAGATGCGCATGCCCGATCAGCGTATAAACGGCGATCTGCGGCCGCACCATTTTCCCAAGCCGGTGCATCTCTCCGAAGCCTGAGATCCCCATTTCCACAACGGCAACATCATGCTCCGGCGTGATACGCGAAAGAGTCATCGGCACGCCGATCTGATTGTTCAGGTTTTTGTCTGTTTTGAGCACATGATACCGGCTGGAAAGTACAGCCGAGATCATCTCTTTGGCCGAGGTCTTTCCAACGCTTCCCGTGATGCCGACGATAGGCTGCGACAGCGTATCGCGATAGGCCGCCGCGATCGTCTCCAGCGCCGTCTGCACGTCGTCTACAACGATCAGTCCACGCGTCTCACCCGCGGGTACACGCTCGCAGAGGCAGCATGCAGCGCCATTGTCGAGCGCTGCGCCGATGTAGTCATGTCCGTCCACCTTTTCGCCCTTATAGGCCACGAAAAGGTCTCCCGGCTCGATGGCGCGGCTGTCAATGACAACGCGGCCGATTTCGGTCGTTTCCGCCTTTGTTCCGATGTATTTCCCGCCGCATGCCTTCACGGCGTCGGCGATCGTCATTCCGGTCATAATTCCCTCCCGATACAGGGATTATTGTTAGATTATAACACACCGTGCAGCGTATGGCAAAGAAAATCGCCCTCGCTGTAAAAAAGGGGTGCAATCTTCCGGAAGATGTGTTATAATACGTCGTCACTAAACATAAAAGGATCGTTACATATGAACTATATTGTGGTGGATTTGGAATGGAATCAGGCCATGAGCTCCAAATCCTCCGTCTTCAACAAGCTCCCGATTCATCTTCGCGGAGAGATCATCGAGATCGGCGCTGTCAAACTCAATCCTGACATGTCTCTGGGTGAGGAGTTCACGGTCGACGTCAAGCCCGTGTACTTCAAGCGTATGCACTATAAAGTCAAAAAGATCACTGGATTTGACAAAGAACGTCTCTCCCACGGTCTTCCCTTCCCCGACGCGCTCGAGGCGTTCCGCGCCTGGTGCGGCGAGGATGTGACCTTCCTCACCTGGGGCTGCGACGACAAGGGGATCATGGAGCAGAATATCATCATCCATGATTTGGACTGGGACTGGATCGCCGGTTGGATCAATCTGCAGCTGATCTACAATCTTCAGACGGGCGGAGACAAAAATCAGAAATCTCTTGCCAGCGCGATGGAGCATTTTGAGATCGAGCAGACGCGCGTTGCACACGATGCGCTCGGCGACGCCTACAATACCGCTCTTGTCTGCACCCACCTCGACATGGCCGAGGGGCTGCGTCTCTACCCGGACGCCAGCCAGATCCTCGCCTCCCGTATGCCGAACGCCAAGCCGAAGGCTGAGGCGCAGGATAATGACGCACTTCTGCATGAAAGCTATCCCGGCTTTTCCACCAAAGCCGCTGCCTTTGCCGACGAGCGTGTCACCGAGCTCTCCTGCCCCGTCTGCGGCAAAGCTCTGCACGCTGAGAAGTGGGTCAATCAGGGCGATCAGCGCTACATGAACATCTATGCCTGCGAAGAGGACGGCCCCTTCCTGGTACGCGCCAAGTTCCGCAAGAACCAGGATGACAACACCTGGACAGCCAACAAGCTTGTATACTGCGCCGACCAGGCGGCCGTCGAATTTTACCGCACCAAGGCGGCACAGTCCCGCCGCCGTGGCCGCGGTCACAAGCGTAAAATCCGCCCGGCAAAATAAATGCAAGCAAAAAAGACATCGGATCGTCCGATGTCTTTTTTGCTGTCCGTTCGCTGCACAAAAAAGAACCTTCCGACGCCGCTCAGCATAGAATGGCCTGCGAAGTCCGGATACTTCCGGATTCGAATCGGAGGTTTATCCTATGAATGCGACCTTAGAAATCACCAAAGGGGTCTTGATCCCCTTTGTGGGAACCTCTCTCGGTGCGGTTTGCGCCATCTTTATGAAAAAGCAGCTTGTCTCGTCTCTCCAGCGTGTGCTCTCCGGCTTTGCAGCCGGCGTGATGGTAGCCGCCTCTGTCTGGAGCCTCCTGCTCCCCGCGATCGATCAGGCTTCCTCCTACGGTACCTGGGCCTTTATCCCGGCCGCTCTCGGCTTTTGGCTCGGCGTCTTTTTTCTGCTCTTTCTCAATCGGGCAATTCCATGTTTACGCACGGACAGCGGTGAGAGCGGGGGGCTCTTTGGCCGGACAAAACGAACCGCGATGCTTGTCCTGGCCGTTACCATCCACAACATCCCCGAAGGGATGGCCGTCGGCGCGGTTTACGCCGGCTATCGTGCGGGAAGCTTTGGCATTACCTCTATGGCAGCGTTTACACTTGCGCTCGGAATCGCCATCCAGAATGTACCCGAGGGCGCGATCATCTCCATGCCGCTCTGCGACGAGGGCATGAGCAAGAGTAAAGCCGTCCTCTGCGGCGTACTCTCCGGTACAGTCGAGCCCGTTGCCGCGCTGTTGACGCTCTTCGCCTCTTTCCTGCTCGTCCCAGCAATGCCATATTTTTTAAGCTTTGCCGCGGGCGCCATGTTCTATGTCGTCGTCAAGGAGCTGATTCCCGAAATGACGGAGGGCGACTCCTCCGACATCGGCACTGTTTTTTTCGTCTTTGGCTTCACGCTGATGATGGCGCTGGACGTCGCGCTGGGATGAATATAAAAAGGTCATCGGAAAGATGACCTTTCTTTCCTTCATCCCTTGTAAACATTTCCTGCGACTCCGCCGCAGTCCACATCGCCAGCAGCCGTCACATTTCCGCCGACGCTGCCGCAGTCTACGTCTCCTCCCGCGCTCACACTGCCGACCACGGAGCCGCAGTCAACATATCCGCCGCAGCGGATATCGCCTCCGACATCATCACAGTTCACATCACCGCCTGCTTCGACAGACGCGCCTATACCGTTGCAATTCACATCTCCGCCGGCGCTTACGCTTCCGTATACTGCATCGCAGTTAACATCGCCTTCGGCATAAACATTACCGGAAACTTTGCCGCAAGTCACATCACAGCAACTTGATACGTTCAGTGCTTCGCCATGGTATTCAAGCTGAACTTTCCTGGCCAGGAGTCCTGTTTTTACCTCTTCAAACGAAAGCAGCTTCTGCCCGCGGTACATCACAACGCGCAGCGTGTCGTCATCCGCCCAGGATGCGGCTTTCAGGTATGCGTCCTCGCTTGGATACTCTTCTGCAAAAGCGTTGTCACGTTCTTCTTTGACCATGTGTTTTTCATCAGAAGCTGCAAAATCGTTTTCGGTTTTTTCAATTGCATCATCTGCGTCGGCAAGAACCTTTTCGGTTTTATCCGGCAGAAGCTCCAGTCCGAACAGCGCGTCGATGCTGACACCGAACAGTTGTGCGAGCGCCTTGATGTTGGAAATATCCGGTGAAGAGATCCCATTCTCCCATTTGCTCACCGCCTGGTAGGAAATATTCAGCTCTCTCGCCAGATCCTCCTGAGTCATTCCCTTCTCTTTTCTCAAACGTGCGATGATCTCGCCCATTTTTTCGTTCATTCTGTGATCCTCCTTGTTTATTTGCCGCAGCTTTGGCATGATTGTAACCACAAAAAGCGCAGATTGGCAATAACTTTCCGGTTGAAAGAGGCGTCTCAACCAATGGTTGAGACGCCTCTTTTGCCCTGGATTCAAAGCTTCTTTCTGATCAATGTTGCCTCGGTATTGTTATTGGAGCCTTTTATTCACCTAAGCTGATTTTATAGGCGCTGTGGACCTCCCTATTTTCAGGAGGAGGGATCTGCATATAGTCACCGTAATCGATTGATAAATACGTATCGTAGTCTTCCGGGATTTTCATGATGTATCCGCAAAACTCCGCATTGGTGAAAGATGTAAACAACCTGCGCGGATATACTCTGCCGAGGTAACCTGTATCTGATGGCATACTGACCCAGTCTGTTTCTTCGCTGCATTTTGCCAAGGATTCGCATATTTTCAAATAAAACTGAATGCTTCCGAAAAGCGAAAAGAAGAAACCGCAAAACCTTCTAAACGAGTAGTAATGCCTTAATTCTCGATCCACCTTACATTTCTGCAAGATGGGCGGAGAAGGATACTGGTAATCCAGACAGACACTCGAAGCTCGAAACGCGACATTGTAGGCGATCTCTTTCAATTTACGCTTCCATCCGGGCGCTGGAAGGTTTTCGAGCAAAAACAGATCAACAAAGATCATATCCGGCCCGTTAACACCAGCTGTCGGGATTTCAACAAAGGTAGTTCCTTTCTTATATATTTTAATCATTTTGCTGTAATACTGGTGATCAGAGAGCGGTTCGGCGAGTTCATAACGATCAGACAGTTCCTCATTAAAAACTGCCTTGAATTTATAGAATTCGCTTCTCAGCATCATAATGTCTACATCATCATCCCACGGGATAAAACCTTTATGTCTGATGGCTCCCAGCGCTGTTCCACCGCTCAGCATATAATTTATCTGGTATTTCTCGCAAACAGTTTTAATATCCACGAGGATTTCCAATAAAACTTGCTGTAACTGTTTTAACTTCTCGTCAGTTAATCTATATTCCGAAAAGCACCGTGAATATAAGCTCTTGCTGTCCTGCATTGTATCACCTTTTTTCATTAAGTCAGTACTGGCTTTTGCTTTAAAAAAACCATTCAGTTAATGTAAAAATCTTTCCTTCCTTGTTGTTATTTTATCATAGTGTTTATGATTGTTCAACAGATGATGCGGTTTATCAAAACTCTTTCCAAACAGGAAGCGACGGCTCAACCGATGGTTGAGCCGTCGCTGTCATCGCTGTTTAGAAAATAATGTCTGGCGTTTTCCGCATCCTCTGCGATCTGCTCGCCGAGCGCCTTGAGACTGTCGAATTTGATTTCGCTGCGAAGGAATTTATAAAATTCCACGCGCGCCTGTCTGCCATAGAGATTGCCGCTGTAATCCAGCAGATGGCTTTCCACGCTGACGCGGTTGCTGTCACCCGTCGTCGGTCTTACGCCGACGTTCGTCACGGCCAGATAACTCTCTCCGTTTTCCAGGAAGACCTTCGTCGCGTATACGCCGTGCTTTGGCACAAGCACGCCCTCCGGAAAATACATGTTGATCGTCGGCGCGCCGAGCTTGCTTCCCAGGTGATAACCGGAATGCACCGTGTCCGACAGGATATGCGGATGGCCGAGATAGCGGTTGGCCTCCTCCATATTGCCGTCCTCGATCAGCTTTCGAATCAGACTCGAGCTGACGATTTTACCGTCAAGCTGAACCGCCGGGATAATATCACAGCCGATTCCACGTCCGGCGCAGTAATCCTTCAGCTTTTCCGCTGTTCCCTCCCCTTTGTAGCCAAAGCAGAAATCATACCCGACCACAATGTGGGAAATGGAGAGTTCTTTGATCAGCTGCGCGATGAACTCCTCCCAGGGCATCTGCATCATATGGCGGTTGAAGTGCAGGAAAACAATATTGTCGATGCCGAATTTACGGCGGATGATATCCTCGCGCCCGATCGCGCTGTTGATCAGCCTGACCTCACCGCCGAAAACGAGATTGTCGGGATGAACGTCAAAGCTGACGACCGACGGGATCGCGCCGCTCTCCTGCGCACGCTGCTTCGTTTTTTCCAAAAGGGCGGCGTGGCCGATATGCACGCCGTCAAAAAAGCCGATGGCAACGGCGCGTTTGATCTCTCCCATGCTCATACCTCAAAAAAGCTTTTTATCGTATATAGGATGCCATCCTCGACACG
Source organism: uncultured Clostridia bacterium (assembly GCA_946184215.1). Taxonomy (GTDB): domain Bacteria; phylum Bacillota; class Clostridia; order Oscillospirales; family Oscillospiraceae; genus Limivicinus. The sequence goes on from CAMHER010000049.1 coordinate 8,414, forward strand.
CCCCAGCATCAGCAGTTCGCCTGATGTGGAATAAACGAGATGCTCTCCGTTTTCCGCCTCTGTCCCCACCGCGTTTCCGCAGCGGATTTTTCGCTCCTGCTCCTCAGCGGCAGTCATCTTTGCCGCATTGAGGAACAGCGTATCCAGGCCGAGCAGCAGTTTCTCGATCGTTCCGCTCTCGGCAGAGGCGATCAGCTCCTCCATCGTGTGCGCCTGCTCTACCTTAAAAGTGCCGACCTCCGTCCGCCGCAGTGAGCTCAAGCAGGCGCCGCAGCCCAGCTTTTGCCCGATATCGTGGCACAGCGTCCGCACATAAGTTCCCTTGGAACACAAAACATCCATGAGGAAATCTCCCTCCTCCGTCTGTCCCAAAAGCTTCAGCTCATGGATCGTGACGAGCCGGGGCTTTCGCTCGACCTCGCCGCCGCGCCGCGCGATATCATACAGGCGCTGGCCGTTTATCTGGATCGCGCTGTACATTGGCGGGATCTGCTTGATCTCTCCCAGGAAAGATGCCAACGCCTCCTCCAGTTCTGTGGGCGAAACGGAACAGGATCGGCTTTCGAGAACATGGCCGGTGATATCCTGGGTGTCCGTGACGACGCCGGGTCTGAGGGAGGCGATATAGCGTTTTGTGTGGTTTTCCGCGAAGGGAACGGCACGTGTCGCCCGCCCGAGAAACATCACAAGCAGGCCGGTCGCCATCGGGTCAAGCGTACCGGAGTGACCGATCCGCCTTGTTTGGCAAAGCCCCTTGAGCTTGGCCGCCACGTCAAAGCTTGTCCAGCCCTGCGGCTTATCAACAAGCAAAATGCCGTTCATTTCCAGACCTCGTCGATCACGTCCAGAAGCATCCGCTTCGCCTTTTCCGGCGAGGATTGGATTGTGCAGCCCGCGGCCATGGCATGTCCGCCGCCGCCGAAGACGGCGCAGATTTCGCTGCAGTCCACCTCTGGCGAAGAACGGAGCGAGATGCGGCTCTCTCCGTTTGGCTGCTCGCGGATCGTGATGCTGAGTACCCCGTCCTCTGCCTTTCCGGCGAGCGAGGAAATATCATCCAGGTCCTCCTCCGTGGCGCCGGTGTCGTACAGCATCTGCTGTGTGATCGTCGCTACCGAGATCAGCCCTTCGCGGTAAAACTCCATGCCGGAGTAGATCTGTCCCTCCAGCTTCATGCGTGCGCGGCTGATCTTGCGGAACAGCGTGACATTCAGCTTCGTGTTGTCCGCGCCGCAATCCAGCAGCTCTGCCGCCGCCCGCAGCGTGTCGGCCTTTGTGTTGGAATAGACGAAGCAGCCGCAGTCTGTTGAGACCGCGACATACAGCAGATTGGCCTCCTCAACGGAGATATCTCCGTTGAGCGCCTTGATCAGCTGCATCACGATCTCTCCGCAGGAGGCTTTGCCCGGTGCGATCAGCGATTTGGTCGTGTACTTGGAATTGGACGGATGATGGTCGATGCAGAAATCCGCCTTACCGGAGAAATCCTTTGGATAGAGCTTCTCCGTCGCAATATCTACGGCAACGGTGTAAGCCGGCTGAAATCCCTTTGGGGCAAAATACGGCTCGGCAAACGGGCTGTATTTCCGTGTGATCTCCGGATTGGGAAAAAGATACGCCGTCTTTCCGGCGCGGCGAAGCGCGCAGCACAGCGCACTTGCGCTGCCCAGCGTATCGCCGTCGGGATTTTTATGTGTCAGCAGCAAAAAGTTGTCCTTTGTGAGGAACAGCTTTGCCGTCTCACTGGTCTTCATTCTCCTCATCCCCGTCGTGATTGATCTCGAGGCTGTTGATCACCTCGTTGATATGCGCGCCGTATTCGATGCTGTGGTCGATCTCAAAGATGAGCTCCGGCGTATAGCGAAGCTTCATCGAATTGCCCAGTTCCCTGCGCAGATATCCGGAGGCCGAGCGCAGACCGCGCTTGAATTCTTTCTCATCCTGCATGCCGAGAACGGACAGATAGATCTTGGAATAGCGCAGGTCGCCCGTTGTTTCCACGCGCGTCACGCTGATCATTCCCTGCTGCACGCGCGGGTCCTTGACCTCTCGCAGCAGCTTGGAAATGACGAACTGGATATCGTCGTTTGTTCTTGCCAGTTTATTGGATGCCATTTTGAAACCTCTTTTGCGCCGGCGATCACTTGTTGATCTGCTCCATCACGAAGCATTCAATTATATCGCCGACCTTGATATCGTTGAATTTCTCGATCTGCATACCGCACTCATAGCCGGAAGCGACTTCCTTGACGTCATCCTTAAAGCGGCGCAGGGAGGCAAGCTCGCCCTCATGAATGACAATGTTATCACGCAGCACGCGAACCTGGCAGCCGCGCTGAATCTTGCCGTCCATGCAGTAGCATCCGCAGACCGTACCGATTTTGGAGACCTTGTAAGTTTCGCGCACCTCGGCGTGGCCGATGATGCTCTCGCGGTATTTGGGAGAGAGCATGCCCTTCATGGCAGCCTCGATCTCGTTGATGCAATCGTAGATGACGCGGTACATACGCATATCGACATTACTTCTCGCGGCGCTTTCCCGTGCGGCGTTGTCCGGGCGGACGTTAAAGCCGACAATGATCGCGCCGGAGGTGGCGGCGAGCATAACGTCGCTTTCGTTGATGGCGCCGACGGCGCTGTGGATGACCTTGACGCGGACCTCTTCGTTCGAAATCTTTTCCAGCGAGGCCTTGACCGCCTCGGCCGAACCCTGCACGTCTGCCTTGACGATCAGGTTCAGCGTCTTCATCTCACCGGCCTGGATCTGGCTGAACAGATCCTCCAGGCTGACCTTCTTGGCGCCGGGCA
>CAMHER010000050.1 GCA_946184215.1 uncultured Clostridia bacterium
ACAGGCTCTTTCTTCTTTTCCCGACTCTGTCACACATCATTGACAAACCTACAAAATCTTCCGCACTCCCCTGTTTTTTGTTTCACGGCACCTGCGCCGCACCGATCTTACTCTTTACATTTCAGCGCATAAAATGATATAGTATGAAAAAAAGCGAAAGGAGCCTGTCAGCATGTATACAGATCGTCTCCTGCTGAAGAGCAACGCCAAAGCCATTATCAGATCTGCCAGACCGTCTCTTCTGACGGCAGCTGTTATATATATCGCCGTCTACCTGCTTCTCTCGACCCTGAGCACTTCTGTTCTGGGCGTAAACATTTCTGTCGACGAGGCGCGGCAGTATATGAACTACTATATCAACGGCGACTTTCAGGCGCTGCTGCGTCTGAGCGAGCGGATGACGCCCCCCGCCTCCGCCTATCTGATCAATCTGCTGATCACAGCGGTTCTCTACATCTTCGGCGCGGGCTTTCTGATCTTTATTTTCAACACGGTCAAGCGCAGCGGGGCGGTCTACGGCAACCTGCTCGACGGCTTCGGTCTCGCGGGCAAGCTGCTTCTGCTTGCCGTTGTGCAGGGCTTTTTCGTTTTCCTGTGGTCTTTGCTCTTTGTGATCCCCGGCTTTGTCGCCGCCTATCGCTACCGTATGGCAAAATTTCTGCTGCTCGACCACCCCGAGATGGGGGTGATGGACTGCATCCGCGCCAGCAAGCAGATGATGAAGGGCCACAAATGGGAGTGCTTCGTGCTGGAGCTGAGCTTCATCGGCTGGCATCTTCTCGCCGGTCTGCCCTATATCGGCTACGCCGTCATGATCTGGACCGCGCCGTATATCAACACCACGATGGTGCTCTACTATATGGCCCTGGCCGGGAAGCCGGTCATCGTCTCCCCGTCTCAGGGGCAGCCTCCTTACGGGATATAAAGGAAAAAAGCAAGCCTGATAAAATCAGGCTTGCTTTTTTGGGGTCAGTAGATCATGGAGAAGTGGGCGGGTTTCGGCTTATATTTGACGCCGGAGACCAGCCCGACCGCTGCGAAGAGCGTGACCATTGACGAGCCGCCGTAGGAGAAGAACGGAAGCGGGATGCCGATAACGGGCGTAATGCCGATGCACATGCCGATGTTGATAAAGGTCTGGAACGCGAGGGCGCCCGCCACGCCGATGCAGATGAGCATGTCGTACATCCGCCCCGCGTGCAGCCCCACATAGACGCAGCGCACAATAATGATCGTCAGCAGGATGATCACGACGATGCAGCCGATCATGCCCAGGTTTTCACCGATGCTGGCAAAAACAAAGTCGGTATGCTTGCCGGTGAAAACCGTGGCGCGGTGGCCCTCCTCCGCCCCGGTCATGCGTCCGGCCATCAGCGAATAACGGCTCTGGGTGGTCTGCCAGGTGATGCCCCAGCCGTCGGGGTCGATCGATTTGTCGTAAGGCGCGATCAGACGCTGCTTCTGATAATCCTTGAGGAAATAGTTCCACAAAAGCGGGACCACCGCCGCGACGGCCGCGCCGCCGATGGCGAACCAGTACAGTCGGATCCCCGCGGCGAAGAACATCAGCAGGAACAGTGCCAGAATGATGGTGCCGCTGCCGAGGTCGTCGCCGACAACGACGATCATGCCGAACACGACGACGAAGTGCGCCGTGATCTGTGCCACCGAGAGGAAGGAGTTGATATCCTTATGCTCCTTGAGGTAGGTCATCTGCCGGGCCGAAACGACAATGTAGAGGACCTTGACGATCTCGGAGGGCTGGACGCTGATACCGGCAAAACGGATCCAGCTGCGGCTGCCGCTTTCTCCTTCCGAACCGAAGATGACCAGCGCGACCATCAGCGCCACGTTGATCACACACAGCCAGCGCCACTGATCACCCAGGATATCCGCGTCGATGACCGTGAACACCACAAAGGCGCCGACGCCGATAAAGATCGAAATAATCTGAATGATGACGCACTTGGTGGGGCTGATGATAACGCCGCCGGCGGCCATGCCGCTGGTTGCGATATAGACGGCATAGATGCTGATGCACGCGCAGATAAAGCACACGGAAAAGAGAAAAATATCCGCGCGCTGGAAAAACTGTTTGACATAGGGAATGACTTTTTTGATGGGGATCACTCCTCTTTCGTGAAAAAAAGCCGAAACGCGACATTCATACGGAGTGCATTTTAGCACAGATTTGTACTTTACGCAAGCTGTCTGGAAGTGGTATAATACCCCAGAAGAAAAAGGAGCGGACAGCATGGCAGTTTTTCATTCAAAAAGCGAAGCCGAGACCGAGGCCATCGGCGCGGATTTCGCGCGGGATCTGCCCGGCGGGACAGTCGTGGCGATGTACGGCGATCTCGGCGCGGGCAAAACCGCGTTCGTGCGCGGCATGGCCCGCGGGATGGGTCTGGACTGCCGTGTCTCCAGCCCGACCTTTACGATCGTCAACGAGTATCTGGGCAAGCGTGAGCTGATTCACTTCGATATGTACCGCCTCTCCTCCGCGGACGAGCTGTTTGACATCGGCTGGGAGGATTACCTTGCCCGCGGCGCCGTCTGCGCCGTGGAATGGAGTGAAAACGTCTCCGACGCCTTTTTTGGCGACGAGATCAACGTCCGGATCGAAAAGACGGGCGAAAACGAGCGTACCATCACGATCGGGGAGGAAGAGAGATGCTGATCCTTGCCTTTGAATCCTCCGCCAAGAGCGCCTCGGCGGCGCTGGTAAAGGACGGAAAGCTGCTGGCTCAGACCACGCAGATCAGCGCCCTGACCCACAGCCGCACGCTGCTGCCCATGGCCGAGGATCTGCTGAAAAACTGCGCTCTCACGCTCGATGATGTGGATCTGCTGGCCGTTGCCCACGGCCCGGGCTCCTTTACCGGCATCCGCATCGGCGTTTCGATGGTCAAGGGCCTTGCCTGGGGCGCGGAAAAGAAATGCGTCGGCGTTTCGACACTGGAGGCCATGGCCTGGCACGGTCTGGCCGCCGGCGGCTTTATCTGCCCGGTGATGGACGCGCGACGCGCGCAGGTGTACAACGCCCTGTTCCGTATTTCCGACGGCCGCCCCGTCCGCCTGTGTGCCGACCGGGCGATCTCGCTTGAGGATCTGGCGGCGGAACTGGCCGGTTATGACGAGAGCGTGTTCCTCGTCGGCGACGGTGCCGCCCTCACGAAAGCCTATTTGGACGAATGCGGTATTCCCTGCCGCCTTGCGCCGGACAACCTTGTCTGGCAGGACGCCTGGGGCGTCGCGATGGCCGCGGCGGACAAGGAGAGCGTTTCCGGCGCGGAGCTGCTGCCCGTTTACCTGCGCCTTTCGCAGGCCGAGCGCGAGCGGCAGGAGCGTCTGGCGAGAGAAGAGAAGTAATCTCCGGCACCTTTTGCCGTGCCCCCATTTGTCAGAGCGAAGTCCGGCGTCTTCCGGCTTCCCTTCGTTCAGCCACCTCCCCCGGCGGGGGAGGCTGTAAAGTATTGTTTATTCTTAAATTTAAATAAGGAGATCGAGACATGAGCAACGTTTGCGTATTCGACCACCCCCTGATTCAGCACAAGCTTTCTATCCTGCGTGATGAAAAGACCAGCGTCAAGGAATTCCGCGAACTCGTTTCCGAGATCGCCATGCTGATGTGCTATGAGGCTACCCGCGACCTGCCCCTGGAAGAGGTTGACGTTAAGACCCCCGTAGCCGTCGCCAAGTGCCGCCGCATCGCGGGCAAGAAGCTCGCCGTCGTCCCCATTCTCCGCGCGGGTCTGGGCATGGTCGACGGCATGGTCAGCATGATGCCCAACGTCAAGGTCGGCCACATCGGCCTCTTCCGCGACCCCGAGACCAAGCTGCCCGTCAAGTACTACTTCAAGATGCCCGCCGACATCGCCGAGCGCGACGTCATCGTCGTCGACCCGATGCTCGCCACCGGCGGCTCCGCCTCCGCGGCGATCACCTTCCTCAAGGAAGTCGGCGTGAAGCACATCAAGCTCATGAGCATCATCGGCGCGCCGGAGGGCGTGAAGAAGATGCAGGAGGATCATCCGGACGTTGACATTTTTGTCGCCGCGCTGGACGACCATCTCAACGATCACGCCTACATCGTTCCCGGCCTGGGCGACGCGGGCGACCGTATCTTCGGCACCAAGTAAGCTTTCTTCTGCCTCCCCCGCAAGGGGGAGGCTTTTTTTACACGACTAACGCCTTCCCCGTGGGGAAGGCGTTATCATTTTTTCCCTTTTATTCAAAGCCCTGCTGTTTGCACCAGATGTCCATGACCGTGTCCACGGGCAGATGCTTGACCAGCGCCACCTGCCGCCGCACCGGCGCGCCGAGGATGGAGACGGTCTTTTTCTTTTCCAGATCCGCCATCGCCTGCGCCGCCACCTCCTCGGGGCCGTACCAGCGGTCGACATAGCGGATATAGTCGTCATGATGGGCGTGCTCCTGGAACTCCGTTTTGATCCAGCCGGGGCAGACACACATCACGTGCACGCCGCGCGGGCGCAGCTCGCGCCCGATCGCGCGCGAGAGGCTGAGCACATAGCTCTTCGACGCGCCGTACACCGCCTGATAGGGCACGGGCTGCCACGAGGAATTCGAGCCCATGTTGACGATGCTGCCGCCCCGCTTGATATACGGCAGGCTGATGTGGCACATGGCCGTGAGCGTAAGGGCGTTGAGCGAGGCGCTGTGCAGCAGCGCGTCGAGATCCTGTTCCGCAAAGGGGCCGAACACGCCGCAGCCCGCCGCGTTGATGAGCAGCGCGATCTGGGGCTTTTCTTCTTCAAGCGCCGCGCGGTAGGCCTCGATCCCCTCCCGGGCGGAGAGGTCGAGCGCGAGGGAGCGCAGCGGCGTGGTGCATTTTTCTCTCAGCTCCTCCAGCCGCTCTGCGCGCCGGGCGATCACCCAGATCTCGTCAAGCTGCAGCTTTTGATCGACGGCATAGACAAATTCCCGTCCGATGCCGGAGGACGCACCGGTAATGACGGCGATTTTCATCTGTTTTCCTCTCCTTTCAGGAAGCCGCGGATCAGCTCCGCGATCTTTTCGCTGTGGACGATATAGGAGCCGTGATCCTCGCCCTTGAGGATCTTCAGCTGCGCGCCGGGGATGGCCGCGGCAATGTGCCGGGTCTCCTTCTCCGGGATCAGGTCGCCGCTGCCGGCGAGCACCAGCGTCCGCGCGCGGATGGAGGCGAGCCCGGCGTCGGAGATGTTGGGCTCACGCAGCATGAGGCCGAGCTTTTTGTCCCTTGTGCGCCAATAGCCGAAGCGGATCGCCAGGCGCAGCGGCAGCTTCACGGCCTTCGGCGAGGTGTTCGCCCCGCTGACGATCAGCGTGGTGATGCGCGCGCAGCGCGCCGCCGCCATCAGAGCGACGATGCCGCCGTCGGAAAAGCCGTAAAAGATCACGTCCTGCAGCTCGAGCGCCTCGATCAGCGCGATCACATCCGCCGCCATGTCGGCATAGTGCAGCTCGGGCGTGTCCTCGCTCTGGCCGTGGCAGCGCGAATCGGGCCGGATGACGCAATAGTCCTTTTCCAGCAGCGCGGCGGCCTCGTCAAAGATCGTGTGATCCTCGCCGTTGCCGTGCACCATGATGAGGGGTCTTCCCTCCCCGCTCTTTTCGTAAAAGAGCCGGATGCCGTTAACCTCTGCGATCATGCCTTATCCCCCAGTGTGTAGAAGCGCGGCGGGATATGGCAGTAGCCGCCCGGGTTTTTCTCCAGATACTTCTGGTGATACTCCTCGGCCGGGAAGAAGTTCTTGACCGGCTCGCACAGCACGGCAAGCTTGCGCCCTGCCTTTTCCGTCTCGCGCGCAAAAACCTTTTCGATCGCCGGGAGCTGGGCCTCGTCGGTGTAGAAGACACCGGTGCGGTACTGCACGCCCATGTCCATGCCCTGGCGGTTGTAGGAAAGCGGGTCGATGACCATAAAATAGAAGTCCAGCAGCTTTTCAAGCGGCAGCTTTTCCTCATCGTATTCCACCCGCACCGTCTCGGCGTGGCCGCTGGAGCGGCAGACCTCCTCATAGCTGGGGGCGGAATCCGGGCCGTTGGCATAGCCGACCTCGGTCTCGATCACGCCGTCGAACTGGTCGAGAAACTTCTGCATGCCCCAAAAGCATCCGCCGGCAAGATAAATCGTTTTCATGCTTTCCTCCTTATGCGTTGCTCTCGACGACCTGGCGGGCCAGCTCTGCCGAGGCGAAGTCGAACAGGATAATGCCGTAATGCCCGCCTTTTTCCAACTTCTCGTCCGCAAACAGGGCGTTCATCTCCCGGGCAAAGGCAAGCGGATGCGGCAGCTTGCCCTGGGCGGTGGAGAGAAAGTTCAGCGAGAAGGCGTCCGCCCCTGCCCGGCAGTTCTCCAGCGTGAAGCGCACGGCCTGCCACTTGTCCGCCACGGCGTAATGATAGCGGTCCTGCACAAAAAGGCTTTCCGTTTCGCCCATCGCGTGCGCTTCGACCGGGTTTTCCAGCACGCTTGGATCGCCCTGATCGGCCCAGTCGAAGTCCAGCCCCAGCGCGCCGTCATAGCGGCGGCAGAGCACGATCCTGCCCCGCGCCTCGTCCAGCGTGGGGATCGTGTTGTCCGTATACCATTTATCCGGCTCAAGCGCAGCGCGCGCTTCGATCAGCGCGCGCACGGCCGCCGGATCGTCGCCGCTGCTCTCCGGCTTGACGCAGAAGATCACGGTCTCGCCCGGGTGGGTGTCGAGAAATGCGAGGGCGGCATCGCAGAAATCGTCATAGGAAAGCGCCTTTGACCACAGCGCCGCGCCGCGGCGGCAGGTGCCGAAGGCGTGGATCAGCTTCAGCTCCTTCCCGTCTTTGTCCAGCGCCACGCGCACGTCGAGATAACGATAGCCGTTTTCCAGCTGCTCCTGCACGCCCGTATCCTGATCCCGCAGGAAATAGGCGGGAAAGATATACTGGGTGGCGCTGTCGTGCGTGCCGGGGATGTTGATCTCGCTCAGACGCAGCTTGCCGTCCAGCCGCCCCATCCAGTCGCCAAGGCCGCTGTTGTCCCCCGCGCGTGCTCCTCGGGGGTAAAGCAGGCCTGCCGTATAGCCCAGCAGAGCCAGCAGGATCAGCGCCAGCAGAACCAGGAAAACGGTTTTCCCAATCGCTCTTTTTTTCATAACCATGCTCCTCCCGCATGTTTTTTCCTGTTTTTCAGTATAATATGCCTTCCTCCGTTTCGCAATTGTTTTTTCGCGCTTTCCCTTGCGGCGCAAGAGGAAAAAGGCTGTGCTAACTACCCCGCTTTTTGTTGACAAAATGCTGACGATCCTATATTCTGAAAAGTGGCCCAAAGGGCTGAAATCATACGAAAAAGAAGGAGGAAACGTCATGGACGACGGAAGCAGTACCGGCGCCGAAGCGTGCCGAAGTTGCGCGGAGAAATGTCGTTCGGGACGTTTCTCCCTGTTTGAATATTGCTGAACTTCGGCCTGTTTCTCGCGCGCGCCGGCCTTCCCTTGACTTAGACGGAATAAGCCAATGAAGGAGGAAAGAAGCGATGGCAGTGCAATTTGAGAAGACCATCCGGACCCTTCTCGACGAGAAGAAGTATCAGACCCTCAAGGACATCCTGGTGACGATGGAGCCGGCGGATATTGCCGCCGTGTTCGAGGACCTGGAAGAGGAGCGCATGCCGCTGCTGTTCCGGCTGTTGCCCAAGGAGACCGCGGCCGAGACCTTTGCCGAGCTTGACAGCGAGTGGCAGGAGCTGCTGATCCGCGGCTTTTCCGACCGCGAGCTGCACGAGCTCGTCAACGAGCTGTATGTCGACGACGCGGCGGATCTCGTCGACGAGATGCCGGCCAACGTCGTCAAGCGCATCCTGGCCCAGGCGGACCCCGAGATGCGCAAGGAGATCAACGAGATCCTGCGCTATCCCGAAAACTCCGCCGGGTCGATCATGACGACGGAATATGTCTCGCTCCGCCCGGGCATGACCGTGGCGGAGGCGATCATGCGCATCCGGCGCACGGGCGTGGACAAGGAGACGATTTACACCTGCTACGTCACGGAGGGGCGAAAGCTCCTGGGCGCGGTGTCGGTCAAGGACCTGCTTCTGGCCTCGGACGACGACACGCCCGTGGGCGAGATCATGGATGAGAACGTGATCTCCGTCAGCACGCTGACCGACCAGGAAGAGGTCGCGCAGATGCTGTCGAAGTACAACTTTCTCGCCCTGCCCGTCGTGGACACGGACGGGCGCATGGTCGGTATCGTGACCTTCGACGACGCGATGGACATTCTTGTCGAAGAGACCACGGAGGATATCGAAAAGATGGCCGGTATGCTGCCGTCGGAGAAGACCTATCTGCGCTCCAACGCCTGGGATCTCTTCCGCCACCGCATCCCCTGGCTGGCGCTGCTGATGGTGTCGGCCACCTTTACGGGCATGATCATCACCGGCTTTGAAAGCGCGCTGGCCGCCCAGGTGGTGCTGACGGCCTTTATCCCGATGCTGATGGACACGGGCGGCAACTCCGGCTCGCAGGCCTCGGTCACGATCATCCGCGCGCTGAGCCTGGGTGAGCTGGACTTTGCCGATCTGCCGCGCGTCGTGTGGAAGGAAGTGGAGACCGCGGCGCTGTGCGGCACGGCGCTGTCCCTGCTGTGCTTTTGCAAGATCATGCTGGTGGACCGGCTGCTGCTGGGCAACCCCATCACCCTTTCCGTCGCCCTTGTGGTCTGTCTGACCATGGCGATGACCGTGCTGATGGCCAAGGTCGTGGGCTGCACGCTGCCGCTGGCCGCGAAGAAGATCGGCTTTGACCCCGCCGTGATGGCCAGCCCCTTCATCACGACGATCGTCGACGCGCTCTCGCTTCTGGTCTATTTCGGGATCGCCAGCGCGCTGCTGTTTTGAGCAAAAAGGGATGCTGCGAAAGAGGAGGCAGCATCCCTTTCTTCACAGAAAGTTTACCGTTCCCTGGCTGGACGGGAACGGCAGCTTGTGCTATGATACCGACTCAACGAAGGACGCTTCGCGCCCGGAATATCAAGAGGTTATTATGCGAAACCGCTTTTCCCATATCATCCGGCAGAGCGACGATCCCTGGGTCCTGCCCCATCTCGGGGGGCGGATCGTCAAGACCACCGTGGCTGTCTTCCTGTGTCTGATGTTCTATTATCTGCGGGGCTACCGCGGGCAGGATATGCCCACCGAGGCCGCCATTACGGCGATCATCTGCATGCAGCCCTATGTGCGCGACACGGGCGAGTACGCCTTCAACCGCTTTGTGGGCTCGCTGATCGGCGTTTTTTGGGGGCTTTTGCTCCTGCTGCTGCTCAACGATTTCCCCAGACTCGGCGCAAATGTGCTCGTGCTGTATGCCATGATGGCGGCAGGCGTGCTGCTGTCGCTGTACAGCGCGGTGCTGCTGCGCATGCCGGACGCCTCGGGTCTGGCCTCCATTGTTTTCCTGTGTATCGTTATCGCCTTCCCGGATATTCAGGAGCCTCTGCATCAGGCGGCGCACCGCATCATCGACGTCTTTGTCGGCACGACCATTGCCACCGTGGTGAACGTGATCCGTCTGCCCCGCTCCAAGCGCCCCGACCAGGTCTTTTTCATCCGCACACGGGATCTGGTGCCGGACCGCTTTTCCCATATCGCGCCGGCAGCCATGTTTCAGCTGAACTATCTCTACAACGACGGGGCAAAGATCTGCCTGATGAGCGAGCACGCCCCGGCCTTCTTCACGCTGCAGATGAACGGCACGCGCCTGTCCGCGCCGCTGATCGTCATGGACGGCGCCGCCATCTATGACGCCAACGACAACCGTTATCTCCAGTTCCAGACCATTGCGTCGGAGGATTCCGCCCCGGTCCGCGCACGGCTGGAGGCGCTGGGGATCAGCTATTTCACCTATACGATCCACAATGACAAGACCTGCATCTTCCACACCGGTGCTCTTCGTGAGGAGGAAAAAATCGTCTACGATCGGATGCGCGCTTCGCCCTACCGCAGCTATCTGGAGGGTGAGATCTACGAGGCCGAGGAGATCGTCTATCTCAAGGTCATTGCGCCGGAGAAGCAGCTTGCCGAGATCGAATACGCCCTGCGCGCTGTGCTGCCCAAGGGACGGCTGCGCCGCGTGATCCGCCCCCAGCAGGGCGCGGAGGGGCTGGCCGCGCTGTATATCTACGCGCACAGCGCCACGATGGAGCAGGCGCAGAAGCGTCTGATGGAAATGCTGCGGCAGGACGGGAGTACGCTTGTTCCCGTGCCGGTGCGTCTGCGGGGCGGCTACCGCTCGGAGCGCGATGCGATCCATCTGCTGCATCTGGTCGGCAACGCTTACGAGCCGGTGCTCCTCTTCGGGCGAAAACAGGACGGCGAGATCGTCGGATGAGCCCGGCAATAAAAAAGGACGCTGTGAGGAAACTCACAGCGTCTTTTTCTATTCTTTTGCTCTTTTGCGCAGCTCGCGTCTGAGCTCGTCCTGGACCGGCAGACGCTGCGAGCGCGGAAAGATCTTCTCGAGCAGTGCGCACACCGTCCCGGCGTCCGAGGCGGAGAGGAGCGGCAGCAGCGGCCGCGTAAGGCCCTGCACGGCAATCAGCATCCAGTAGGCCGCGCGCGGAGCGTCCGCCTTTTGCGGGGCGGAGATGACGTATTCCATGACCTCGCGCACGGCAGCGCTGTCCGCGCCGGACTGCGCCAGCTCTTCGAAATACGCGCGCAGCTCATCGGCAAAGCGGTCGTGACAGGGGTCATCCGCAACGCCGCCCTTGAGCCCGAACCAGCCCACGCCGATCTTTTGGCTGCGCTCGACGGTCACCGTCTTGTCGAGATATGCCTCATAGATCGCGCGCAGCTGCGCGCCTGTCCCGCCGCGCTCAGGCAAAGGGATTCTCCGTCGGGTAGGGCAGGGATTTCGGCCGGTTGTAGCCGATGTCCTGCACGCCCAGGAACTTGAACACCTCGAACAGGGCCTTGCCGTGATGGCCAAAGGCCACGGCGCCGTGGTGCGGGAAGCGCTTCTCGATCAGCACATGGCGGTAGAAGCGGCCCATTTCCTTGATGGCGAACACACCGATGCCGCCAAACGAGGTCGTCGCGACCGGGAGCACCTCGCCCTCGGCAATGTAGGAGCGCAGCACGCCCTCGCTGTCGCACTGGAGGCGGAAGAAGGTGATCTCGCCGGGGGCGATGTCG
>CAMHER010000051.1 GCA_946184215.1 uncultured Clostridia bacterium
GTGTTGTTATCGCCATCAACGAGTAATTTTCCGTAAGGAAACAAAAAAACACACAGGCTCTGCCTGTGTGTTTTTTTGTTTCGTTTACATAAAATAGAGTTCAGCACTTGCCCTGCGTTCCCTTTTATGATAAAATAACAACTTAGTCGTCATACAAAGTTTTTTCCCGCGGCTTCCCGCCGCGGTATGGCTTCCTGTAAAGGAGATTGAAGATTGAGCAACACAGAAATGAAGAACAGAACGGAGAAGCCGGCCGGCCGCGCTTCCTCCGGCAAGAGAAAACGCTCCAACCGTGCGCTTCGCGCGGCAGGGCGCGCCTTGCTCATTTTGCTGGAGACAGTCCTGCTGATTGCCATCGGCCTGTACAGCGTGATGTATGTGCTGGCAAAGGGGCCCTCCGTCACGGCGCGCAACATGTTTGTCTCCTCTGTCAGAGAGACCAGCGCGCTGAAATTTCTTGCCAACATCTACTTCACGCCGGAGGAGATCGCCGAGATCGTTGCCGTGAAACAGACTGATGAATACGCGCCGACGGACACCTCGCTGATCACGATCCGCACGCCCTCCGAAGGGGAAGAGAACCCGGACGGCTGGGTGGATGCGTTCGGGGTGGTGCACCCTGACGAGGACGGCGACGGCATCATCATCGAGGAGGTCAAGGGACGAGGCTACTCCGGCTATATGATGATCGTTCTTGATCCCTCACGCGTGATCATGGGCAGTATCCCCTCGTCCTACGGCAGAGAGGGTTATACCTTGTCCGAGTATGTCCAGCACTTTGACGGCGTGGCCGGGATCAATGCCGGAGGCTTCTATGACCCGGGCGGAATGGGCGACGGCAGCATTCCGGACTCGGTCGTTGTGGTAGACGGACAGATCTACTATATGGAATACGGCTGCGGCATAGAAGGCGGAGGCGGGATCGCGGCATTGGACGGAAATCATATCCTGCATGTGGCAAGGTCCATGACACGCCAGGAACTGATCGACAACGACATCCGCTATGCCGTGTGCTACGGCCCGGTGCTGATTTCCAACGGCGTTTCGGCCAGTCCCGACTCCCTCGCTGTCAGTCTCAACCCGCGCACGGCCATCGGCCAGTGCGCCGACGGAACGATTCTGATGCTGGTCATTGACGGGCGTCAGGTCGTCAGCATGGGCGCGAAGTATCAGGACCTTGTTGAGATCATGGAGCGCTATGGCGCGGTGAACGCGGTCAATCTTGACGGCGGCTCCTCCTCCATGCTCTGGTACCAGGACCGCTATGTCAACAATTCCTCCTCCGTCATCGGAATCCGGGATATGCCCACATCCTTTGTCGTCTTGAAGGAGGGCTCCAATAATGGCTAAGAGAAGAAAACGCTCATCCCGCAATTTTATTCTGGGCATGCTGGTCTATGCGCTCCTGTTTGTGGTGTTTCTCTCCATCGGACTGCGCATTTTCTGGGTATCGATCGACAACTTCGAGAAGTCCCAGCCCGTCCATGCCATCGACCGCTATATGGAATCGTTTGACCGGGATCATATCCGCGCCCTGTCGGCAGCGTTTGTCTCCACGCTCGACGGCAATCTGCAGAGTGAAGAAGACGCCTACGGGGTGATCGAACAGCTGTTTCATGATCTGCACTACTCCAAGAAAAGCGCGGAGAGTACCGATGAGCATCTTGTTTACGCGATCCTGTCCGGGGACCGTCTGCTTGGCTTCATGTCGCTGGACGCGACAGGGGAGAAGGGAGACGCTTCCTGGCAGGTCACAAGTGAAAGCTTTGATTTCTCGGATCTTCTCAACGAACAGTCGTTCATTGCGCCTGCGGAGTGGCATATCAGCTGCAACGGCAATGAACTGGGGGACGCGTACATTACAGAGCGCTCTATCCGTTATCCGACAATGGAAGAGGCCTATGATTACGGCTTTTCCCTCCCGACGCTTGTCAGATATGAGCTGGACCGGTATATCGGCTCGCTGAGCATTTCCGCCACGGACGCGGACGGAAACCCCGCGGAGCTGAAAGACGATCCGGCGGCCTACACGCTCTCCGACCGCTGCACCGGCGAGCAGCGCGAGCGGCTTACAGACTTTACAACCCGCTTCCTTCCGCTGTATATCGCCTTCATGTCGAACACCAATCACAATGCTTACGACAACTATGCGCGTGTACATCCCTATCTGCTGCCCGGCAGCGATCTGGAAACCCGTTTTTACAGCGCGATCGCCGGACAGACCTACAGTCACAGCAAGGGCGATTACCTGCACGACATCGTTGTAAACGGCGTGTTTGATCTCGGCGGCGGCACCTTCCTGATCGACGTGGATTACAAGGTCGATACGACCGGCAACGCCGGCACGATCGCCAACGACGCCGGCATGCTGATCGTTGCGGAAGATCAGGGAAGCGACGGCATCTTTGCCAGCGAACTGTTTATCAAATAATTTCAGCCACCCGGCCCTGCTCCCGTGAGGAAGGGGCGGCGAGCTATAGAAAGAACCAAAGGGGACTCTCTGCATGAACGACAGTGGACAGGAACGGGCGGTCAGCAGTTATTTTGCTGCTGAAAACCAGGAAAAAGAAAGCGCTTGGAGAAAGCTGGGGCGTTTTATCGCAAAAATGCTTCTGATCCTGCTGGAGACGGTGCTCCTGGCGGCTGTGATCCTGTATGCCGGGATGTACGTGCTGGCCAAAGGCCCCTCTCCGACGATCCGGAAAATCTTCGTCACCTCCGTACGGGAAACCAGCGCGATCGGCTTTCTGGCAAACCTGTACCTGACTGACGAGGAGATCGCTCAGATCGAAACGGTCAAGGAAACGGAGGAATACGCGCCGACCGATACGACTCTGTTCACCGAACGGGCCGAGAACAGCGCCGATGCCGCTGCCGGCCCTGTGACCGATGACTGGGGACTGACAGATGACGACGGCGACGGCATTGTGATCGTCCCTGTCCACGGCGAGGGGTATGCGGGCTATATGATGGTGGTGCTCGATCCGTCCCGCGTGATCGTCGGCAGTGTTCCGGCCTCCTATGGCGCGCGGGGATACACGGTGGCACAGTTTGCCGAGCATTTTGACGCGGCCGGCGGCACCAACGCGGGCGGCTTTCTTGACCCCAATGGGGAAGGAAACGGCAGCATCCCCGATTCGACCGTTGTGTTTGACGGGAAAATCTATTACAGCGGTTTTGGCTGCGGCGACGGTATTGCCGCGATCGACGGCAATCATATCCTTCACGTGGCGAAAAGCATGAGCGAGGAAGAATTGGTACAGAATGATATCCGCTATGCCGTGTGCTACGGCCCGGTGCTGATTTCCAACGGCATCCCCGCCGATCCGGAAACGCTGCCCGTCAGCATGAACCCCCGCACCGCGATCGGGCAGCGCTCAGACAAGGCGATGCTGCTGCTGGTGATCGACGGTCGCCAGGTTTCCAGCATGGGAGCATCCTTCCAGGATGAGGTGGAGATCATGCAGCGCTTCGGCGCGGTGAACGCGGTCAATCTTGACGGAGGCTCTTCCTCCATGATGTGGTTTGACGGAGGGTATATCAATAAAACCGCCTCGGTCATCGGCATTCGCCCGGTACCGACCTCCATTATCGTGCTGAAGGAGGGACAGGGCGCATGAGAAGCAGAAAAGGCGGCAAATGGCTGCGCTTTGTGATCGGGATGATCGTTTATGCGATCATCGTCCTCATCCTCGCGTCGATCGGGCTGAAGATGCTGTGGGATTTTGCCGACAACTATGAAAAAAGCCTTCCGGCCTACAAGATCGCGGAGTATATCACAAGCCTGAATGAAAACAAGGTCAAGAAGCTTTCCATCCCGTTCGTCGACACCCTTGACCACAATGTGCAAAGCGAGGACGATGCTTACGCTGAGATCTGGAAATGCTTTATCGGCGGCGTGCAGTACCGCCAGAGTGCAAGCGACAACGAGGGCAATCGCGTCAGTTATCTGATCCTGAATAAGGACAATATCCTCGGACAGGTCACGCTGCAGAAGAACGAGGGCCAAACGGGTGAGAAGACCTGGTCCGTGGCGGACGAGGCGTATGACTTCTCCTTCCTTATTCGTTCCGAAAGCTTTATCGTACCTGAACACTGGGTCGTGATGTGCGGACAGAAGCGTCTCGGCGTACAGTACATTACCGACCCGATGATCCCCTATTCTTTCCTCGAAGACTTTTACGGAAAGAGCTTCCCCATGCCGCATCTGGCGGAATATACGATCAGCAATTACATCGGCGACCCGCATATTCGCTTCTTTGACGCCGACGGGGAGGAGCAGGCGCGCTTTACCTTCACCGACGGCAAGGATCAGATGCTTCGCTCCACGGGCAAAGTCTATGAAGATATCAAGGACTTTACCGAGATTTTCGTTCCGCTGTATGTCGATTGCCTGTCCAACGTCAATCACGCGCCGCTCATCAACTATCAGCGGATCCAGCCGTATATTGTTCCGGACAGCGAGATCGACCAGCGCCTCAAGGCGGCGATCGCCGGACAGGTCTTTGCCCAGAGCCAGGGCACCGATCTGAGCGATATCCGCATCCACGAGGTCTTCAACCTCGAAAACGAGTATTATATCGTCGACCTTTCCTATTCGGTGGACACTTACAGCACACACGGTGTCTCCACAACGGATACAAACATGCAGCTTGCCGTCTACCGTGATGAGGACGTCATCCGCTCACAGATGGTCGTGCTGTATTGATATCAGCTCTCCCTTATGCGGCAGAAAAGTTCCGATAAGGGAAAAAACAGATTTGTGTTATCTCAGGAGAAAAAAATGGAAAAGCAAGACTCTTGCCTGAAAAAAGTCGCGGTCATCCTGCCGTCGCTGAACCCGGATCACCGTTTCCTGGAAGTTGCCGAGGGCCTGGTCAACGCGGGCTTTGCGCATATCGTGGTGGTAGACGACGGCAGCGACGAGGCGCATCGAAAATGGTTTGACGCCGTTCGCACCTATCCCCAATGCCATGTCCTTGTTCATGAGGTGAACAAGGGCAAGGGCCGCGCGCTCAAGGACGCCATGGCTTATGTCCACGAAAACCTCCCGCAGCTGAGCGGCGTGGTCACGATCGACGGTGACGGCCAGCACCTGCTGGGCGACATCATCGCCTGCGGCGACAGAATGCTTGCCGAAGGCGACAAGGTCGTGATGGGCTGCCGGGATTTTTCGCTGCCCGACGTCCCGCCCCGCAGCGTGGCCGGCAACCGCTTCACGGCCGCCATGTTCCGCATCTGCTACGGTATCCGCATCACCGACACGCAGACCGGCCTGCGTGCGATCCCGGCGGCGTATCTCGAGCGCTTTTCGCAAATCGAGGGCGAACGCTTCGAATATGAGACGAATATGCTTCTGCAGATGAAGCGCATGGGAATCTCTTTCGTCGAGCAGCCGATCGAGACGGTCTATGACAAGGAGGAGTATTCCTCCCATTATAACGCGCTGAAGGATTCCTGGCGGATCTTCAAGGTGATGGCGAAGTTTCTCCTCTCCTCCGGAGCCGCCTTTCTGGTAGACACGGCGATCTTCTATGTCCTGATGAAGCTCTTTGGCGAGCGTATGGGTACCTTTGCGCCTACCTTCTCCCTTGTCGCAGCGCGTGTGGTATCCTCGTTCGTAAACTTTAACGCGAACAAAACCTTTGTCTTTCAGAACAAGGGAAACTACAAGCGTTCCATGGTTCGTTATTACATACTCTGCGTGATCCAGCTGATTATCAATGCGGCTCTGACGAACGGTCTTGTGGCCCTTGCCTCCAGGGCAATCGGCCATAGCCTCCCCGCCATTTTGGCAACGCTGATCCAAATCGCCGTCATGACGGTCCTGTTCTTTATCAGCTACCCGATTCAGCGGGAGTGGGTCTTCTCCGAAAAAAAATAAAGCGGTTCCGACCCTGTATGTGACAGGGAAAGGCCCCTGCGATCAAGCAAGAAGGCGCGGCGTTTTCAAACAGCCTTTTTTATCCCCTCACAAGCGCGCAGAACAGCAATCCGAGCAGCGCAAGATGGACAGGATAGAAAAGGTAGAAGGCGCTGCGCCATTTCCGTCCCAATTTTCCGTTGTACACGGCAAGAGGGATCAGCGCCGCCAGCGCGCCGCAGAGGTAATACGGGGAAGTACTGTACATGATCAAGCTCCAGAGAGCGGAAAAAACAAGCGGCATCGGCTTTCTGCCGCGCAGGAGATACAGCCCGGTGATCAGCGCCGCGCCCATCAGACCGTAATCCGCCTGCCGCTGCACGAACCACATTTCCACCGCCAGCGCCGCGGCGCAGACAAGCAGCCCTGGCCATGAACGGCCGGGCGAGCGGGCCGCCTCTATGGCCAGCATCAGCGCCAAAGAGAGCGCAAGGGTGTAAAAAATATTCATGTGCGGGGCCAGCAGACAGACGCCGCCGAGAGTGAGCTGCATCCCGCTGAGCGCAAAAGCCGCCGCAAGAGCGAGCAGAGACGGCGTGAGGCGTCTTTCACAGATAAAGACAAAATAGACCGCCAGCGGCAGCAGCAGGGGCAGCGTCGCAGCCGCGTCAAAGGAAAAGGCCGCCGGCTGTATGCCCCGGTAGTTTGCCGCTGTAAAAGCCAGCGAAAAAGGAAGCTGTGAGAGAACAGCGAAGCAGATCAGGCGGGCGAGATATCTCTTCCGGTCATGTGTTTTTTCAAAGCCGTTGACCAGCAGAAAAGCAAAGAGAAGAAACGCAACCCGTCCTACTCCGCGGCCAATGTGATACAGCGGCGAGGAGAAGGCAAGAAAACCTGCCAGCGCGGATACATAGCACACATGGTCGATGAGCATCGTCGCGACGGCGAGGATCTTCAGAGCAAAAACACTCATGTCAGATGAGCTCCTTTCCGGCACTCAGGTCATGTCCCGTTCCAGATAGAACTCATTCTTATGAAAGCGAAGCAGCCCGTCCCGCTGCATTTTGCCCAGTTCGCTGGACAGTGCGCTGCGATCCACTCCCAGATAATCGGCCAGCTCCTGCCGCGAAAAAGGAATACGGAAATGACTGCTGCCTTTTTCCTGAGCCTGATAGGAGAGATAGGAGAGCAGCCGCTCCCGGATCGATCGGGAGGCGGTATGCATCATGCGGGCGGAGAGCCCGAGGTTTTTTGACGCTGAGATGCGGACCAGATTCTGGATGATCTGATTGTGAAAGTCACAGCCGCTGGAGCAGGTGTTCAACAGCCTGAACATGTCGAGAAAAACAACCGTGCACTCCTCGCTGGCCACGACGTCCGCCAGCAGCTCTTTGCCGGGAATGGCGGCATAGGTCTCGGCAAAGATCTGCCCTGCCTCCACGTGGCCGAAGATGTGGCTGTCGCCCCAATAGAAATTGACCACGATGTTGACACTCCCAAGCTCGACAAGCCCGATCTCGCGCACCGTCTCGCCCGCACGATAGATCGTGCTGCCCTTTGCAAAACGCTTTTCGTGCGCGTTGAGGCAGGATAGAAGCGCACCCAGATCTTCTTCCCGGATGCCGCGGAACAGTTCTGACTGGACCAGCAGCGAAAGATTCATACAAGCCCCTCCCAAAAATGTTGTTTTAACAACATACATTCCGGGCTTATTGTAGTATGATCGCGTCAGAAAAGCAAGAGGAGGTCTCCTAAAATGGAATATGTCAATGAAAAAACTCTGATCGGCGAGATCGTCAATACCTATCCCGAAAGCATAGAAGTGCTGCTGGGTGTCGGCATGCACTGCCTCGGCTGCCCTGCGTCCCAGGCTGAGAGTCTGGAGGATGCCTGCGCGGTTCACGGCCTTGATCCGGTGGTCGTGGCAAAGGCCGTCAACAGCGCCATCGCCGCCGAGCGGAAATAAGCTTCGCCGGAGTAAAAACAAAAAGATGCCAGACAGCGCACGGACAAGTTCCTGCGCTGTCCTTCATCCGGGAAGCTTTTCTTTTCAAAAGGAAAAGTTCTGCTTGACTTTTTACGCGTTGGTACATATAATATAAAAGCTGTCCGGAAAAAACGGGGGGCGCCCAATCAAATGACGATTTCGGGGTGTAGCGCAGATGGTAGCGCGCTTGGTTCGGGACCAAGAGGCCCGGAGTTCAAATCTCCGCACTCCGACCACATGAAAACGCCGAAGCCGCAAGGCTTTCGGCGTTTTTTGCTTTTGCGGCCTTGTTCTGCTTCAGTCAGCGGTAGAACCGATCATGTGCCGGAAAAGGAGAAGAAAAAACATTTCCCTTTCTCCAATGCGTCGTGTATAATAACAACAGCAAATGACAAAATATGACGCTGCGGCTCACTCGGCCGCGGAACGGAGGAAACATGCAGACCAAAGAAGCCATAGAAAAGGTACTTGACGCTCTCGGCGATAACCCGGAAGTTGCGAAAAGCATGGAGAACGACGTGGAGGGGACGCTCCGCACACTGGTGGGAAACGAGGTCAGTGAACAGGATTTTGCCAACCTCACCAAGGGTACCGGCAAGCTCTTCTCCGACAAGGCCATTGCGGCGCTTTTTCTCAAGCTGCTGAAGAAAAAGGCCAACCGCAGCGGTTTAGTCAAGCTGCTGCTGAAGGTCGGCGGCGTTTCACTGCTGATCAAGCTGCTGGGCAAGAGCAAGAAGGAAGACGATGACGACAGCTCGCTGCTCTCCTCTCTGCTGGGCAGCTCTGTGGGCACCAATTTGCTGTTGAGCCTGATCGGAAAGAAGACCGACGAGATCCCCGCTCTCTCCGCACTGCTGGGGGCGGCGGACGGAAAGGACGATAAGACCGGGCTTCTCGGCACGCTCCTCGGCAGCATCCTGAAATAAGACGTTTTTACGCAAGGCGGCAGACCTTTGGCCTGCCGCCTTGCGCTGCCTGTCATACTGGCGCTGCCGCCGCCATATAGTGGGACAGGGAGGTGGGCGTATGGACAAGGTCAAGATCTTCGTCGCCTCGGCGCTCTTCATCCTGTTGACGGTCCTCAAGCTGCTCTTTCCCGGCCAGCTTGACATACTTCGGCAGGAGGCCGACCGGCTGAAGGCGACGGAGAAGGATTACAAGGGAACGGTCGAGGCGATCGGACGCTGTCTCAGCGACAGAAGCTTCGGGGAAAAACTGGTAGCCGTATTCCGGGAATACGAGCAGGAGGAGACGGAAGAGGAAACATGAAGCAGCGATTTGCCATCAGCACCGGGGCCATCCTGCTCGGCGCGTTTTTGTATGCCGTGGCCGACCTCTCCGAACTTGCCTCCGTCCTGACGCCGGCGATCGTACATGAGCTGGGACATATCGTGGCACTGCGGCTCTACGGCCTGCGGATCCGCCGTTTCAGCGCGGATCTGCGGGGCTTCTGTATCGAATACGGCGGCTTCTGCACGCCGCTTGGACATGCGGTGTCGGCCCTTTCCGGACCGGCGGCGGGGCTGGCCTATGCCTTTGCCGCCTCTTATTTCGGAAAGCAGAGCGGCAACGAGGTGCTTACGCTCTCGGCCGGGGTGAGTCTGCTGCTGAGCGTGTTCAACCTGCTGCCGATCCTGCCTCTGGACGGCGGACGCGTCTTTTCCATCGCTGCCTGCGAGCTGCTGGGGGGTCGAAGAGGGGACAGGCTGACAAAAGCTGTGAGCCTGGTGCTTGCCACCGCTCTGCTGATGGGCGGGACCTGGCTGATGTGGCAGGGCGAGGGCACGGCTCTGACCCTCGCCGCGCTATGGCTGCTGATCGCCCAGCCGGAGAACGCCGTACTTGTCAAACGAAACGAGTTGATATAAAATACAGATAATTCTGAAAAAACGGAGAGCACCATGGATAGACGATTGGAACGCATCCTGCCCCGCGTGCAGAAGCCTGCGCGCTATACCGGCGGTGAATATAACCAGATCATCAAAAACAAGGACGAGGTGGAGCTCCGCCTTGCCTTCTGTTTTCCGGACACCTATGAGATCGGCATGTCGAACCTGGGCATGAAGATCCTGTATAAAACCATGAACAGCCTGCCCTTCGTCTGGTGCGAGCGCGCTTTTGCTCCCTGGGGCGATATGTACGAGGAGATGAAGAAGGCAAACATGCCCCTCTATGCCCTGGAGAGCGGCGACAGCCTGGATCAGTTTGATGCGCTGGCCTTCTCCATCGGCTATGAGATGGCCTACACCACGGTGCTGGACATGCTGGACATGGCGGGGATCCCGCTGCGCAGCGCGGACAGGCCGGAACTGCTTCCGATCGTCTTCGCCGGCGGCTCCGCCTGCGTCAACGGCGAGCCCATGGCCCCCTTTATGGACCTGTTCGTCATCGGCGAGGGCGAGGAGATGAACAACGAGCTGCTCACGCTCCTGCGTCAGGCCAAGGCCGAGGGCTGGAGCAAGAAACAGTTCCTGCGCGCGGCGTCGCATATCGGCGGTGTGTATGTGCCGAGCCTGTATGACGTGGCGTATAACGACGACGGAACCGTGAAGTCCATCACCGCCAGGGATGGCGCGCCGGAGAAGGTGCAAAAGCGCATCGTCGAGGATCTTGACGCCGCGCCCTATCCCACCGATCCCATCGTCCCCTCCACCGAGGTCGTGCAGGACAAGGTGGATATCGAGCTCTTCCGCGGCTGTGTGCGCGGCTGCCGCTTCTGCCAGGCGGGTCATATTTACCGCCCGATCCGCGCCAAGAAACCGGAGACGCTGATCCGCCAGGGTATCGAGACGCTGCAGAACACCGGCTATGAGGACGTGACGCTTCTCTCCCTTTCCACAAGCGACTACCGACAGCTGACCGAACTCTGTGACGGGCTGCTGGCATACTGCGAGCCGAGAAGCATCGGTCTGGCTCTGCCCTCCCTGCGCGCGGACAACTTCTCGATGGAGCTGATGGAGCGACTGCAGCGCGTGCGCAAGACGGGGCTGACCTTTGCCGTCGAGGGCGGCAGCCAGCGTCTGCGCGACGCGATCAACAAAAACGTAACGGAGGAGGAGCTGCTGCACACCTGTGCCATCGCCTTTGCGGGCGGGTGGAACAGCGTGAAGCTGTATTACATGCTCGGCCTGCCCACCGAGACGGACGAGGATATCCGCGGCATCGCGGACATGGCCGACCAGGTGCTGCACTGCTGGCGTGAAAACGCAAAGAACAAGAACCGCGGCGTGCGCATCACGATCTCGACCTCCTGCTTTATCCCCAAGCCGCACAGCCCCTTCCAGTGGGAGGCGCAGATCAGCAAGGAGGAATACCT
>CAMHER010000052.1 GCA_946184215.1 uncultured Clostridia bacterium
GAGATGGGCGCCTCCGCCGCCGAGACCCAGGAGAAGCTGATCCGCGACGCGCTGCTGACCAACGCCAACGTGCTGTACTGCGACAACGTCAAGGACGGCGCCTTTGTCTCGACCCCGACCAGCTGCGCGACGATGCTCGACAACGCCACCGGCCGCAGCGTGCTGACCCCGACCATGATCAACAAGGCCGTGACCATTCTGAAGAAAAACCGCGTGCCGCGCATCGGCGGACGCTACTACGCGGTCATCCACCCCAGCGTGGCGCACGATCTGCGCGAGTGCGAGGGCTGGATCGAGGCGCACAAGTACGCCGCCCCCGAGGAGCTGTTCAACGGCGAGATCGGCGAGCTGCACGGCGTGCGCTTCATCGAGGACGTCTTCGCCCCGGTGCTGGGCGGCGCGGACTACCAGAACAAGGCCGGCACCAAGACCTACGCCAGCTACTTCTTCGGCAAGGACGCCTTCGGCATCATCGACCCCGAGGGCGGCGCGCTGGAGATGATCATCCACGACAAGGGCGAGATCGGCGGCCCGCTGAACCAGTTCTCGACCATCGGCTACAAGTTCGAGACCAACGGCGCGACGATCCTCTACCCCGAGCGTCTGCTGCGCGTAATGAGCTGCAGCTCCTACAGTGCCAGCGACGCGACCAACTGATAACGAAGGGCAGGCAAACATGATGAAAAACGAAACCATGATCGAGGTCTTTATCCCGCGCAGCGCGGCCAATCGCGACCCCAACTTCTTCGTCGCCGTCAACGGCGTGAGCTATCTGCTCCCGCGCGGCAAGTCCAGTCTCGTCCCGGCGGCCGTCGCCGCCGAGATCGAGCGCGCCCGCGCCGCCGAGGACGCCATGTATGAGGCGCAGGAAGCGCTGAAAACGGCGGCGGAATAAGCCGCGGGAGGCGCTCATGACCGTAAACGACATCATTGCAGCCGTGGATCTCAAGGAGCCGAACAGCTATTCGCGCGAGGAAAAGCTCCGCTGGCTGTCCGCGCTCGACGGGAAGGTGCGCGAGGAGGTCCTGCTGACGCACGAGGGCTATGAGGGGGCGGAGAGCCTTGCGCCGTATGAGAGCGGCGAGGAGGAGCTGCTGATCCCCTTCCCCTACGGTGAGGGGGTCTATACCCACTATCTGATCGCCATGATCGCCGCTGCCAACGCGGAGGCCGCGCGCTATAATCAGCAGATCGCCATGTACAACGCGGATTACAGTCAGTGGTGGAACGCCTATCATGCCGCACACATGCCGCTGCACCGCGAAACGCGCTTTCGCTTTTAAGGAGGTGGAATCATGCCGCTTTATCCAAGGCTTCACACGCAGCCGACCGAGCAGGAGATGATCGACGGCTTCGGCGGCTATGACCACCGGCTGCGGATCGCCGACGGGGCCTGGTTCGACACGGAAAACCTCAGCTCGGATCTCGCCCCGATGCTCTCCGTCCGCCGCCCCAGGGGCAACACACATCTGCGCGCCGCGGCGCTGCTGGAAAAGGACGCGCTGGCCTATGTGTCGGAGGACGGCACGCTGTACTATAACTTTCTGCCTACGGCGGTGACGGGACTTTCCACCGCGCCCAAGCAGATCGTCGGCATGGGCGCCTATCTCGTCATCTTCCCGGACAAGGTCTATTTCAACACCGCCGATGAGACCGACTGGGGCAGTCTCGAGGCGCATTTCGCGCCGCAGAGCGCTTCCTATGAGCTGTGCCGCTTCGACGGCACGGCGCTGCGCGCCGATTATATCCAGCCGCTCGAGCCGGACGCGCCGCAAAACGCGCAGTACTGGATCGACACCTCCGGCGAGAGAAGCGTCCTGCGCCAGTGGTCGGAGGCGCAGGGCGAGTGGGTCACGGTCGAGACGGCGTATGTCCGCATCGGTTTTGAGACCCGGGGCGTGGTACCAAAGCTCTTCTCCGCCGGGGACGGCGTGAGCGTCTCCGGCTCGTCGCTCGGGGAAGTGAACGGAGAAAAGCTCCTCGCCGCCGTGGGCGGCGGGGAGGGCGAGAGCGACTGGGTCGTCGTCACGGGCCTGCCCGCTCATCTCCCCGACGACCCCGATACGGCGCTTCGGATCGACCGGAGCGCGCCGGAGCCGGACTTTGTCTGCGAATGCCAGAACCGGCTCTGGGGCTGCCGCTACGGGCTGGACGAGGGCGGCCGGCCCGTCAACGAGATCTTCTGCTGCGCGCTGGGCGACTTTAAAAACTGGCGGCAGTTCCGCGGTCTCGCCACCGATTCCTGGGTCGGCTCGGTCGGCTCGGACGGGCAGTGGACCGGCGCGGTGAACTATCTCGGCTCTCCCACCTTTTTTAAGGAAAACCGTATTCACCGCGTCGGGATCTCTCCGGAGGGAGCGCACACGATCAGCGAGACCGTCTGCCGCGGCGTGCAGAAGGGCAGCGAAAAATCGCTGCGCGTGGTAAACGAGACGCTGTATTACAAGTCCCGCTCCGACGTCTGCGCGTACCAGGGCGGCTTCCCCGCCGGCGTGTCCGCGCCGCTCGGCACCATAAGCTATCACGGCGCGGTCGCCGGCGAGGCACGGGGAAAATATTATCTTTCGATGCTCGATGAGGACGAGACGCCCTCGCTCTTCGTCTATGACATCGCGAAGGGGCTGTGGCTGCGGGAGGACGCGCTGCGCGTCACGGATTTTGCCCGCGTCGACGACGAGCTTTATGCGATCGCGGACGGCGAGCTGATCACGCTCTTCGGCTCGCTGCCCGTCGCGGGCTCGACGCGGGAGGAGACGGTCACGTGGCAGGCGGTCTCGGGGCTCCTTTGCTATCGCTATCCCGAGAACAAGCGCGTCTCGCGCTATAACATCCGTCTGAGCCTGGCGCAGGGCGCGACGATGGAGGTGTATGTGCAGTACGACTCCGACGGCGTATGGCGCAGCGCGGGCGGCATCACCGCCGCCAAGGACATGACCGACGCCTGCCTCTTTCCGGTAAGGCCGCACCGCTGCGACCATTTGCAGTTGAAGCTGTCCGGGCAGGGCGAGGTACGCATCCTGTCGATCTCGCGTATTCTGGAGCTGGGGAGTGATTACCGATGAGTCTTGAGCTTCCCCCGATGGCGCAGGGAACGGCGGAGCAGCAGCTCGCCGCGCTGCGGGACTATCTCGTTCGGCTGGCACAGAGTCTTGAGCAGATAGGCGGAAGCGACGTTGCGGTATCCGCAGCAAAGGCCGCGTCCAACGCCGCCAAAGCCGCGCAGGAGCAGACGGCGCAGCAGGTCAGGAAAACGGCTGACAGTCTCAAGGCGCTGATCATTAAGACCGCAGACGAGATCACCGCGTACACGGACACGAGGGCAGAGACCTTCGAGTCCCTGTACGTGGCGAAGTCCGACTACGGCGAATACTACAACCAGATCGAAACGCAGGTCACGCAGACGGCGCGGAATGCCGTCGAGACCTATCACTACGCCGAGGCGATCCAGGATATGAATACGTATCTCACGGATCTCAACGGTCAGATCCGGAGAGGCGTGATCGAGGACCCGGAGACGCACGAGGTCCATCTCGGTATTGCGATCAGCGAACAGCTTTCCTTCACCGGACAGACACAGACCGAGGGAGGCCTGACATATTATGAGCTGACGCCCGGACAGACGCTTGGTCTCTATACCTCGACGGGCTGGCAGTTCTGGATCAACGGCGTGAGGCGCGGCTGGTTTTCCTCGGAGGACAGCATGCTGCATGTCTCGAACATCGTGGTCGAAAACCGCCTGCAGCTCGGCAGCGGCTGGGATATCACAAGCACGAACGGCTTCGGTCTGCGGTATATAGGAGGATAAAATGGCAACAGGATATTCACAGGAATGGTCGGCACGCAACAGCATTTATACCGCCTACTTCCGCATCTATTACGCCACCTCCTACAACGCCTCGACAAACACATCAACGGTGACGATCACGCCGCAGCTCATGACGAGCGCGGACTTCGGCAACGACTACCGCGTCTTCAACGGCGCGGGGCTGAGCGGCGCGGGCGTATACGGCAACGGCGTGTGTCTGTATTCCTTTGGGACGAACTACGGCTCCGGAAACTATCTCAGCTGCGGGAGCGCCCACAGCTATTACCGAGACCTCGGATCATGGTCTTTTACGGTCAGTCATAATGCCAACGGCGACGCAAGCTTTACGGTCGGCATCTGCGGCTCCGTGCTGGCCATGTATTTCTCCGGCACGGGTTATACGTATAACCAATGCTTCATCGGCTCAGTCGGCGACACGGTGTCAGACACGATCACGATCCACGAGAATGCGGCCTCCTCGATCGCCTCTTCGAGCGCCAGCGTCACCACGCAAGGCACATACTCGCTGACGATGAACCGCAAGGCCAGCTCGAATTATCACGTCGTGACCTTTCTGTATAACAACAGCACCGTGCTGTATTCAAGCGGGCACTTTGGCACCTCGTATACTCTTGACATTCCGAGATCGTTCTTCCGAAATTATCCCAGCCTATCGTCGCTCCCGGTCACGGTATCTGTTCAGACTTATAACAGCTCCGGCACGGCGATCGGCAGTCCGGCCACAACCTCGCTGACGGTGAATGCGGACGCGGATATGAAGCCGGTCGTTTCTTCCGGATGGGTAAGTCTGGCGCCGTACAACACCGGCGCGGTATCCGGCTTCACCGGATACGTGCAAGGCTATTCCCGCGCGCAGGCTACCTTTAACTCGTCAAAAATCAGCATGACGAACGCGGTGGGCGCAAGCATTGCCTCCTATTCCGTCACGTGCCAGGGATCTGCAGCCAGCACAAGCCCGTATCTGACGAACGTGCTGTCGTCGACCTCGGTATCCGTAGTCTGCACAGTAACCGACACGCGCGGCCGGTCAGCGAGCCAGACCTTCACGCTCACCGTGATGGCCTATGCGAAACCGAAGCTGACCGGGATCGCGATCTTCCGCTGCAACACGAACGGCACGGCATCTGAAGACGGTACCAAGTATTCGGCAAAGGCAACGCTGACGTACTCATCCTTGAACAGTCAGAACAGGGCAACGCTTGTCTGCGCCGTAGCAGCGGCAGGCGGCAGCTATGGATCGGCAGAAGCGCTCACCAGCGGGCAGGCACGCATATCGACCGCCAACCTTAACGCGGACCGATCGTACACCGTGCGTATCACGGCAACGGACGCGCTTGGGAACACCGATGTGTATTACCAGGTCCTCCCGACCCGGAAGTGGGCGATGAAGTTCCGCCCGACAGGAAACGGCGTCGCATTCGGCAAGGCAGCGGAATACAACAACACCTTCGAGATCACCGCGGACTGGGCTGTTCGTGTCGGCGGCAAGACCGCCTCTGCTTTTATACGCGATATCGTTTACCCCGTTGGGTCTATCTATATGAGCGTGAACAGCACAAGTCCGGCGACGCTCTTCGGCGGAACATGGGAGAGACTTCAAGACAGATTTCTGCTTGCGGCGGGATCGACTTATGCCGCCGGGTCAACGGGCGGTGCATCGGCGGTTACGCTGACCACCGAACAGATCCCTTCGCATTCTCACTCCATCAGCCCGGCAATCGGTTGGCCTGTGAATGCGGACGCCGCCGAACACCATGTGGAAAATTGGGGTTATAGCGCATGGCCGAGAGTTCCCAAAATCACATCAACCGGCAACGCGGGCGGCGGGCAAGCCCACAACAACATGCCGCCATACCTCGCAGTTTATATGTGGAAAAGGACGGGATAAGCATGACGATTCAGGAGGCAAAAGAAAAGCTGGTCACCTGGGCCAACGCCCAGATCGGCACACGCGAGAGCAACAACAACTATAACCGCTATGCCGCGATCGCCGAGAGCATGCGCATGTACGGCTGGAACGTGCAGAACCAGCCCTGGTGTGATGTGTTCGTGGACGCAGGCTTCGTCGAATGCTTCGGGCTTGAGGGCGCGGCAAAGCTGACCTGTCAGCCTCTCGGCGGCTTCTCGGCGGCGTGCCGCTATTCGGCGCAGTTCTATAAAAACGCCGGGGCCTGGACCCAGTCGCCGGAGGCCGGCGACCAGATCTTTCTGTACGTCGACGGCGGGATCAACCACACGGGCATCGTGACGGCCGTAGCGAACGGCTGTGTCTACACCGTCGAGGGCAACAGCGGCGACATGGTGGCGCGGCGCGTGTACGCGCTGCACTCACCGAACATCGCGGGCTACGGCCGGCCGAACTGGGCGGCCGTGGGGGAGGCAGCGCCTTCCCCTTCTCCGTCCGCGCCGGGCGCGGAGACGGGAGGAGAGCGCCGTTACACGGGCTATGAATACAGCGTGAAGATCCCGCTTCTGCGAAGCGGCAACAGCGGCCCGGCGGTTTTCAATCTCCAGACGCTTCTCTCCGCCCACGGCTTTGACTGCGGCAGCGCGGACGGCGTTTTCGGGCCGAAGACCTGCGCCGCGCTGACGGCTTTTCAAAGGAAAGCCGGACTCGACGCGGACGGCGAGTTCGGCGGCCAGAGCTTTACGGCGCTCTGGGATTACGGATAAAAGAGAGGAAAAACATGAACGCACCTGATAAAGCAAGGGAAATCAAGGCCGCGCTCACGCTTGTGATCAGCTTTCTCACGGCTCTGTGGGGCTGGCTCGGCTGGGCGGTCGCGGTCTTCATCGCGGCAATGACCGTGGACTATATCACCGGCACCTGGGCCGCGCGCGCCAGGGGCGAATGGTCCAGCGCCGCGGCGCGGCAGGGACTTTGGCACAAGCTGGGCGAGATCTCGGCGCTGCTGGTGGCGGCGCTGTGCGATATTGCGATCTCGGTGGTGCTGCACAGCACGGCGGCGCCGCTGCTGGTCGATGTGCCTGAGAAGCATTATCTGACGCTGCTCGTCGCAATCTGGTACAGCTTCACAGAGCTCGGCAGCATCGTGGAGAACGCCGGACTGCTCGGCGCGCCGATCCCCCAGTGGCTGAAAAAGGGCATCGCCCTGCTGCGCGACAAGGCGGACCGAGGCCACGGTTTCCCCGAAGAATAGAAGAACAAAAAACGGGCAGATGCCTTTTTATGGCATCTGCCCGTATTCTTTGCTGTTATCCCTGCGCGTCCGGCGCGCCCTCCCTGCGTCGGTGGAGGGAAAACTCGCAGCCGCAATAGAGCTGACGGTACAGCCCGTACTGCTCGGCAAGCTGCTGGGAGCGGTTTTCGCCGTCGCGCTTTTTGAAGTCCGACGGCAGCCAGACTACGCCGCAGGCCCTGCCGATCTCCTCGCCGAGGGCGTTGATGCGCTCGGCGTCCTTGTGGCGCGAGACCGTGAGCGTCGTACAGAAATAGTCAAAGCCGTATTTTTTGGCCAGCTTCGCACACTCCAAAAGCCGCAGGCGGAAACATTCGGTGCAGCGTCTGCCGCCTTCCGGCTCATCCTCCAGTCCCGCGGCGCGGGAAAGATAGTCCTCGTGCTTCCAGCTCTCGGCCAGGACGCTGACCTCCTCGGTCAGGCCCATCTTCTCGATCAGCTCGATCTGGGTGGCAAAGCGGCGCGCGAACTCCTCCTGCGGATAGAGGTTGGGGTTGTACCAGAGCAGCGTCACGTCGAAATAGCGCGTGAGATACTCCAGCACTGAGGAAGAGCACGGGCCGCAGCAGCTGTGCAGCAGCACGCGCGGGCGCTTCCCTCCGCGCTTTTCGATGATCCTGTCCAGTTCTCTCATATAGTTTCTCTTGTTCATGGCGCGATTCTACCACAGCACGCGGAAAAAAGCCACAGATTTCGTTGACTTGCCTCCTTCAGGCAGATATAATCATGGTATACGAATCATTTGGAGGGATACTTATGGACAGCCGCACCGACAAGCAGAACTATTATCTCGATATCGCGGATTCCGTGCTGGAGCGCTCCACCTGCCTGCGGCGCAAGTACGGCGCGATCATCGTGCGCAACGACGAGATCATCTCCACCGGCTACAACGGCGCGCCGCGCGGGCGGCGCAACTGCTCCGATATCGGCGAGTGTACCCGCGAGCGACTGCACATCCCCTCCGGCGAGCGCTATGAGCTCTGCCGCAGCGTCCACGCCGAGGCCAATGCAATCATCTCCGCCTCGCGGCGTGACATGATCGGCGCGACGATCTACCTCGTCGGCCGCGACGCCATGACGAACGAGCTGCTTGCAAACGCCATGTCCTGCTCGATGTGCAAGCGGCAGATCATCAACGCCGGCATTGAAAAGGTCGTGATCCGCTCGACGCCGACGGATTACCGCACGATCGACGTGCAGGAGTGGATCGACAACGACGATTCGATTTTTGACCTGAGCCTGTAAGAGGCCACAACCTACCACAAAGGAGAGCCTGTCATGAGCCAGAACATCATCTACTGCTTTTCCGGCACCGGCAACTGCCTTGACATCGCAAAGAACATTGCCAAAGCCCTGGGCGACACCGATATCGTGATGATGCGCCGCTTCCCCGCCGTAACCACGGCGTTGAAGGCCGAGCGCGTGGGCTTTGTTTTCCCCTGCTACGCCGGCGGTCTGCCCGGCGGCGTGGAGGATTATGTCCGCAGCATCGCCATCGGGCCGGACACCTATACCTTCGGCGTGGTCAGCTTCGCCGGCTACCCCGGGATCGGTCTTAAAAAGATCCATGACATCATCCCGCTTGCCTATCATGCCGGGATCTCCCACCAGAGCGCGTGCATCTGGCTGATGCCGCACACGCTGATGATCCCGCCGCTGACGCCCGAGAAGGCGCAGAAGCGCTCGGAGGAGCTGGCGGCGAAGATCGCGGAGGATGTGAAGAACAAGGTGAGATCGGACAAGGCTCCGTCCGCTCCGCTGTTCAACAAGCTGGAGGCCTCCGTCTGGCCCTCTCTCGCGCCGAAAAAGGCCGCGGCGTTTACCGTCACCGGCAAGTGCATCGGCTGCGGCCAGTGCGCCTCGCTCTGCCCGAAGGGCAACATCAAAATGGTCGGCGGGCGGCCGGATTTCGGCACCGACTGCGTCCAGTGTCTCAGCTGTCTGCAGTTCTGCCCGCGCCAGGCCATCAACATGGGCGGCGCCACGCTGACGCGCGAGCGGTATCACAACCCCAACGTCAGCGCGAAGGACTTAAACGAAAAGGTCATCCACATCGACTGATGCGCGGGGAAAGATCCTTCGCTGCGCGCAGGATGCCAAGAAAAGCAAAAACTCCGCTGTCCGGCAGGACA
Source organism: uncultured Clostridia bacterium (assembly GCA_946184215.1). Taxonomy (GTDB): domain Bacteria; phylum Bacillota; class Clostridia; order Oscillospirales; family Oscillospiraceae; genus Limivicinus. The sequence continues at coordinate 9,159 of CAMHER010000052.1, forward strand.
GCGGAGTTTTTGCTGTGAAAAATCAGGAAATGGGGACGATGCCGGCGCCGGTCTGGGCGTTGAAGGTGTCGACCGCGCCATCCTGCAGCGCCGCGACCAGCGCGGCGATCTCGGGACGGCTCTCGTCACCGCGGCGGACGGCGATGATGTTGGCATAGGTCTGCGCGGCGTCGCCGGAGGCGTCCTCAATGGCAAGCGCGTCGCTGGTCTTGAAGCCGGCGCCGAGAGCGTAGTTGTAGTTGATGACGGCGACGGTGCCCGCGTCGGCGTTGTCGAGCAGGCTGGGGATCGTGTCGGCCTGGGCGGCCTGGACGTTGAAGCCCTTGGCGTCGACGATGTCGAGCACGCTGACGCCGTTTTCAACGGAAGCGCCCTCGGGCAGAACGATCAGATCCTCCTGGGCAAGCAGGAGCAGCGCGCGGGTCTGGTTGGACTCGTCATCCGGGACAAGGATCGTGGCGCCTTCGGCGATATCGGCAACGGCGGGGACGGTCTTGGAGTAGATGCCGAAGGGCTCATAGTGGATGAGGCCGGCGGAGACGAGATCGGTGCCGTTGGAGGCGTTGAAGCTGTTCAGATACGGCGTGTGCTGGAAGTAATTGGCGTCGAGCGTGCCGTCCTGCAGGGCGGTGTTGGGCAGCACATAGTCGTCATAGATGACGATGTCGAGCTCGATGCCCTGCTCGGCCAGAGCGGGCTTGACGATCTCAAGCAGCTCGGCGTGGGGGGTGGAGCTGGCGCCGACGGTCAGCTTGACAGGCCCGGCCGCGGGGGCGGCGGACTGGCCGCAGGCGGCCAGGCTCAGCGCGAGCAGCGCCACGGCGAGGATAACGGCAAGATTCTTCTTCATTTCTTCTTCTCCTTTTCCATTACTTAGTCTTTGATGCGTTTATCGCTGCGGTGCGCAATGGCGGTCCCCAGCTCCTGAATAATCTGAACGATTATTACAGTCAAAAATACACAGATCCACTTGATGTCGGGGTTGAAGCGCTGATGGCCGTAGCTGATGGCGATCTGCCCCAGGCCCGTGCCGCCGATCGTCGAGGACATGGCGGAATAGCCCAGGATCGTGACCATCGAAATGACCGCGCCCATGATCAGCGAGGGCTTTGCCTCCGGCAGGAGGACCTTGCAGACGATCTCGAAATTGCTGGCGCCCATGGACTGGGCGGCCTCGATCACGCCGCTGTCCACCTCCTTGACGGAGCTCTCCACCATCCGGGCAATGTAGGGCGAGGCCGCGATGATGAGCATGACGATCATCGCCTTGTTGCCAAGCGAGGTGCCGACGATCCAGTTGGCCACCGGCAGCATCGCGACCATCAGGATAATAAACGGGATCGAGCGGAAAAAATTGACGACGATGCCGAGCAAGCGGTTGAGCCAGGGGATCGGGTGAAGCCCACCCTTGTCCGTAACCGTCAGCACCACGCCGAGCGGAAGGCCGATCACATAGGAGATGGCCGTGGAGATCACGGTCATGTAGACCGTCTCCCAGATGCCGCGCTGCAGGATGCCGTTGTTCCACAGCTTGAGAAACATTTCGCTGAGCATATCTTATTCGACCTCCTTCCATCGGATGCCGCTGTTCTGCAGCCAGATCAGGATCTTTTCCGCCTGATGGGCGTCCTTGGGCAGTTCAATGATCGTGTAGCCGTAGATCACGCCGTCCAGCTCCTTGGTGCTGGCCTGCAGGATGCTGACGGGCGCCTGGCAGGACAGGATCATCTCCGCGATGTGGGGGCCCGCGGTGGTCTCGCCGTCAAAGGTGAGGCGGAGGCGCTTGCCGCCCTCGGTCTCGAGCACGGTGCGCTCGCGCGGGATGATCAGGTCGCGCGCGATCTGCGAGCGGGGATTGGTGAAGACCTCGCTGACCTTGCCCTCCTCGGCGATGCGGCTGTGGTCGATGACGGCCACGC
>CAMHER010000053.1 GCA_946184215.1 uncultured Clostridia bacterium
CGCCTGAGCCTTCAAGGCTCAGGCGCCGGTCTGACAGCGGGGGGATCAGCCTTCGTTCCAGGCACGGATCTCGGTGCGCAGCCAATCGGCCCACTCGTCGATCCCTTCGCCGGTCCGGGCGGAAATGGGGATGATCTTCATATTGGGGTTGAGACGGCGGACATACTTTTTGCATGCCTCCAAATCAAAGTCAAAGTAGGGAAGAACGTCGATCTTGTTGATCAGCAGCACGTCGCAGATCGAGAACATCAGCGGGTACTTCAGCGGCTTGTCGTCTCCCTCCGGGACGGAGAGAATCATCGCGTTTTTCGACGAACCGGTGTCGAACTCTGCCGGGCAGACGAGATTGCCGATATTTTCAAGAATGGCGAAGTCCACATCGTTCACGCCAAGCCCCTCAAGACCCTGGCGGGTCATTCCCGCGTCAAGATGGCACATGCCGCCGGTGTGAAGCTGGATGACCTTTGCGCCCGTCTTTTCGATCGTGGCGGCATCCACGTCGGAGTCGATGTCGGCCTCCATGACGCCGATGCGGAACTCGTCCTTCAGTGCGGCGATCGTGCGGCGGAGCGTGGTCGTCTTGCCGCTGCCGGGAGAGCTCATCAGATTGAGCAGAAAGACCTTGCCTTTCTTCAGTTCACTGCGCAGCTTATCCGCCTCGCGGTCATTGTTTTCAAAAACGCTCTGTTTGATTTCGAGCACTCTGTATCCTTCCATGGTATCCTCCTGTCGGAAATCTGCGAAAGGCGCAGTTGTTATCGTTCAAACTTTACCACGTTTCCCTTCCTATTTCAATGCCGTTTTTCGGCCGCATGATAATCGAGGTCACGATGAAATACAAAGCTGTTTTATTCGATATGGACGGCACGGTACTTGACACGCTGCGGGATCTAAACGCGGCGGTGAATGCCTGCATGGAGCATTTTTCTCTTCCGCATCAGACGCTCGACGAGACAAGACGACGGGTCGGCAACGGCTCGCGCCGCCTGATGGAGCTGTCTGCTCCGGCGGGAACGGGCGATGAAAAGATCGAGGAGATGCTCGGGTGGTATCTGCCGTATTATAACCGGCATGCCAACGATACGACGGCTCCCTATCCCGGCATATCGGAGCTGATGCGCTCTTTGAGCGCACAGGGCCTGCGCCTTGCGATCGTCTCCAACAAGCCGGACCGGACGGTGCGGGAGCTGGCGGAGATTCATTTCCCGGGGCTGCTGGAGACGGCGGTGGGAGAGAACGAGGCGGCCGGGATCCGCCGCAAGCCCTGGCCGGATACGCTTCTGGCCGCGGCAGCAGAGCTTGGCGTCCCGATTCGGCAGTGCCTGTATGTCGGCGACTCGGAGGTGGATGTGCTGACGGCATCCCGCGCGGGGATGGACTGCGCCTCGGTGCTGTGGGGCTTTCGCAGCCGTGAGGAGATCGAAGCAGCCGGCGGCCGGCTTTTCTTCTCCTCACCGCAGGAACTGGAAGAATACCTTTTGTAGGACAATTGATAACAAAAAAGAGGATGGGCTCCATCCTCTTTTTCTTTGTTTTTTACAGCGGCTGCTTTTTGATCTGCGCCCAGCGGCGGGGGTATTTCGGCGGCGTCGAGGCAAGCTTGCGGATCGCGATGACGCTGTGGACGACGTCGGTGCCGGGAACGGTATAATCATATTCCGCTTCCACCTCTCCGCCGAGCAGCCGGATGGCACGTCGGGCTTCGGCCAACTCCCCGGCGTGATCGCGGCTTTTCATCGCAAGAAAGACACCGCCCGGTTTCACATAGGGCAGGCAGAGTTCGCAAAGAAGATCAAGCCTGGCCACGGCACGGGAGACAGCCGCGTCAAAGGCTTCACGACAGCCGTCGGGTATTTCCTCGGCGCGGGAATGGAAACACGCAACGTCCGATAAACCGAGAGCGGAGCAGGTGTCACGCAAAAAACCGATGCGCTTGTCAAGACTGTCGAGCAGCACGAGCGAAAGCGAGGGACAGGCAATCTTCAGAGCAAGGCCCGGAAAACCGGCGCCGGTGCCCACGTCGATCACGCGCTTTCCTGCGAGCGGAACAAAACGTAAAAGCGCGGCGCTGTCGAGAAAATGCAGCCGCGCGATCTCGTCCTCGCCCGTGATGGCGGTGAGATTCATGACCTTATTTGTTTCCGCAAGCGTGTCGGCATACAGCCGGTATCGCTCAAGCGCACGCGCGTCGAGCGAAAGACCGAGCTCGTCAAAGCCGGCACGAAGGATCTCCTCCAGCATACTTCTCTCAGGCCTGCTCCAGCGTGAGCTTGAGAGCCTGCGCCAGCTGATCGGGACAGGAGGTGGCCTTGCGGCCGCAGCGTACGCCCTCGAGACGGCGGATGACCTCTTCAACCTCCATACCCTCGACCAGCCGGGAGATGCCCTGCAGGTTGCCGTCGCATCCGCCCATGACCTTAAGGCCCGTCAGGCGGCCTTCCTCGATCTCGATCTCCATGAGCTGTGAGCAAACGCCCTTCGGACGATAGGTGAATTTCATATCTGTATTCTCCTTGCTTTGCTTTTTCTGCATGATAGCACGCTTCTCCCGTCTTCGTCAAGAGAAGCGCCGCCGAGGGGCGGTATATCGCCGGACCTGGTGTGCATACGATGAGGTGAAAGGCAGGGGAGAGATGAGCCATGGGAGAAGCAAAGAAGCTGGCGCTGCTTGGCGCGTGCGCCCTGTTGGTGTACATGCTCTGGCACGGAACGGATGTGCATCAGACGACGGAACAGCCTGCGCCGACCCGGCATGTTCAGGAGCATGACGCGCAGACAGAAGCGATCTCGGAGACGGCAGACGGGGAAAACGCGGATGCCGCCTTGAGCGTACCGGCTTCCGCCACGACGGAATGGGAGGAGAGCTTTTTTGTCTCCTCGCAGGCGGAGGAGGCCGTGGAAATGACGATCGGAAACGCCGCGCTCATCAAAAACGAGACGCACTATGAGATCGATCCCTCCGAGATCGTCCGCAGCGGAACGGGTATTCGCCTGAACGCGGGAGAGCCGCAGATCCTGATCATCCACACCCATTCCTCTGAAGCCTATACACAGGCCGGTCTTGACCGCTATGAGGAGAGCGATACCTGCCGGACGGAGGACAGCGAGCACAACATCATCCGTGTCGGCGACGAGCTGGCGCGGCTTTTGGAGGAGGCAGGGCTGAACGTCCTGCACGACCGCGGCGTTTATGATTATCCGAGCTATACCGGCTCCTATACGCGTTCGGGCTCAGCCGTGGAGCAATATCTGCGCGATTATCCGTCCATCCGCATCGTGCTGGATGTCCACCGTGATGCGCTTGGGACGGACGATGTAATCTACAAGACCGTGGCGGAGGAGGAAGGGACATGCGCCAGCCAGGCCATGCTGCTCGTGGGAACGGATGAGAGCGGCCTGGAGCATCCTCAGTGGCGTGACAATCTGTCGCTGGCACTGTATCTGCAGAACGCGGTGCTGCATGCCCACCCGACGCTGATGCGCCCGGTTGCCGTCGTGCCGCAGCGCTATAACCAGCAGCTATGCAGCGGGATGCTGATCCTGGAGGTGGGCAGCAGCGGCAATACGATGCAGGAGGCGCTCGCCGCCATAAGACTCTTTGCACAGGCTGCGTCGCCGGCCCTGCTGGAGCTTGTGGAGTAATTGTTTTGCGGATTTTTGACTTTACAAAAAGTGCGGCTCATGCTATATTGAAGCCATAAGCAAACCTTGTATTTTTACTGATAAAGGAGAGAATCACGTATGAAAAAATGGGTCTGCCCCGTATGCGGCTACGTCCATGAAGGCGATACGCCTCCCGAGTTTTGCCCGCAGTGCAAGGTCCCCGGCTCCCGCTTTACAGAGATGAAGGGCGAGCTGACCTGGGCCGCCGAGCATGTGGTCGGGGTTGGAAAAACCTTCGGCGCAGAGGTGCCGGAGGATGTCCAGCAGCATATCATAGACGAGCTCCGCTCCAACTTCAACGGCGAGTGCAGCGAGGTCGGCATGTACCTGGCCATGGCACGCGTTGCCCACCGCGAAGGCTATCCCGAGATCGGCCTGTACTGGGAAAAGGCCGCTTATGAGGAAGCTGAGCATGCCGCCAAGTTTGCCGAACTCCTCGGCGAGGTTGTCACCGACAGCACCAAGAAGAACCTGGAGATGCGCGTTGATGCCGAGAACGGCGCCACGTCCGGCAAGTTTGAACTGGCCAAACTGGCGAAGAAGTACAATTTGGACGCCATTCACGACACCGTCCATGAGATGGCCCGCGACGAGGCCCGCCATGGCAAGGCTTTCAAGGGCCTGCTGGAGCGTTACTTCGGCAAGTAAGAACCGGAACGGACCGGCTTTTTACAACGGATACATAATGAAAAGGAGGCTTGAACTATGAAATATGTCTGCAATCTCTGCGGCTGGGTCTACGACGAAGAGGAGCAGGGCGTGAAATGGGAAGACCTTCCCGAAGATTTCGCCTGTGAACTCTGCGGCGCCGGAAAGGACGATTTCAGCCCCGAGGAATAATCCTTTTTGGTTACAGGCAGACCGGAAACCGTGTTTCCGGTCTGCTTTTGTTTTGCATAAATTCTTACGAAGAGTGAAAAAACAGTAAAATAAAAAATGCATAGATAAATCGAAAAGCATGTGTTATAATGTCAAAAAGATTATGACAACAAAATTATGACAACTTTTTCCCTGCCAAGACGAAAAAAGAATCGGAAAGGCGGATTGAAACAATGAATAAGGAAGCAAAGAAGCCGCGCGGTTTTTATGTGGAGAAGGGGAGCTTTTTTGTACATGCGGCGGTTATTCTCCTTGCGCTCTCCATGGCGGTCAGGCTGCTCGGAACGATGCAGCTTTGGGGCGATATGTTTGCTCTTGCCACACAGATCGTGCTGCCGGTGGTCTGTGCGCTTCTGTTCATCCTGTTTGCACTGCTCTTCGGCCGCATCGCGCTGTGGACGACGATCCTGCCCGTCCTCGGGGGAGCAGCCTTCTTCATCCTGTCTGCAACGAACGGAAACGGACAGATGCGCATGATCATCTGTATTGCCATCGCCTTTGTTGCGGCCTTCGTCTATACGGCGACGCTTGCCGGCATGATCCGCACCAAATGGCTGAATGTGATCGTGTTTGCCCTTATCCTGGCCTACCAGATCGTTTTTCTGGCGCTCCCTGTCTTCTCGGATGCCAACAATCCCGTCAGCTTTGCAGATGGAATGACGCTTCTCTCGTCCATCGGCATCATTCTGGCCATGTTTTCCTTTTCCCTTGCCATTCGGCGTGCCAAGCAGACGAAGGAAGCACCGGAGCTGCCCAAGATCAAAGACCCTGTTGTGATCACACCGGAGCAGCCTGCCGAGCCGGAGGAGAGCAAAGCGACAGCAGATGAGACCGGGGAAAACGAATGCGAACGCTCCTCCGCAGAAGAGACGGGCCCCGAGCCGGAAGAGCACGAGGAAACACAGCTTACGGACGAGCTTCCCGCACAGGAGACAAAAGAGAAGGACGAGAATACACAGCTATAAAATGCCTTCCATCGGGTGATACCATGAACGAATCCAATAAAACGGCCTCCTCCAAGACTTTTACCGGCAAGCATGAGACGGCGTCGATGACGGCGCAGCAGGCGGCGGTAACGGCAAGACTGAGAAGAGCCGAACAAATCAAAAAAAGAAATCAGAAGCGCACGCTGTATATTGTCTTTACGGCGCTTGCAGCGGCCACCATCATGGTAGCGGCCTTCATCCTGAAGGGCGCGGCCGAGCAGCGCAGTTATAACACCTATTACAGCAATGCGCTGCAGGATTACTATAACGGCGAGTATGACAGCGCTCTTGCCAGCCTGCGCCGTGCCTCCTCGATCTCTGAAACAGAGGAATGCACCATGCTGATGGTGGACTGCTATGAGAAGCAGGAAAACTATAAAAAGGCGCTTTCCCTGCTGGAGGAGATGTACAAGCAGGATAAAAGCAGCGCCGTGATCCCTGCGCGGATCGCTGAGATCAAGGAGAAAGCCGCTGAGGAGAAAAATGAGGGCATGGTCTCTGTCGCGGGAAAGAGCTATGAGCTTACAACATCCTCCCTTTCGCTGCAGAACACGGGACTGGGCGACGGCGTGCTCGGAGACGTAGTGAAGCTCTATTCGCTTTCCACGCTTTCGCTGACCGGGAACAATCTTTCCGATATTTCTCCGCTCTCCACGCTCGGCGGGCTGGTCTACCTGGATCTGAGCGACAATGCGATCTCCGATCTGCGGCCGCTTTCAAACCTGCATGAACTCAAGACCCTTTATATCGACAACAATCCCGTTACTGATTTCTCTGCGCTCTATTCACTGCCGCAGTTGGAAATGCTCTCGATCCGAGGCATCGGGATCACGGCGGATCAGCTCAAGGAGCTGTCCGCGGCGCTTCCGAACTGCGCGATCCACTGTGAGACCGCACAGGAGACTGTCAGCGAGATCACACTGGGCGGTGCTACGTTTAAAACGGATACGACCGAATTGAATCTGAGCAACATGGGCATATCCGACATTTCCGCGCTCAGGGCCTGCAAGGGCCTCAAGAAACTGGACATCACCGGAAATAGCGTCTCGGATCTCACGCCGCTGATGGATCTGCCGGCGCTGGAGTGGCTGAATATCAAGGACAATACCGTTACGGATCTGCGGCCGCTGATGGGATTGGGACACCTTCGCTACCTCAACGCCGAGGGAAACGGGATCACCGGGACGGCGGCCTTTTCGTCCATGCCGAGCCTAAGCGAGCTGTATCTTGCCTTTAACCAGCTTGGCGATCTCTCCGGCCTGGCCGGACTCAAATCGATCCGCATCCTTGGGCTGGAAAGCACCGGCCTGACAGACGAAAAGCTGCCGCAGCTCTATCCGCTCGACAGCCTGGATACGCTTCGGATCTATGACAACCCCACTCTCGGCGGGGAAGCTGTGGAAGAGCTGAAGGCCAGGCTTCGCGGCTGTAATGTGCAGCACTCGGAACTGCTGTATTCCATCGAGCTGGGCGGAGAGAGCTATAAAGAAAATATCACGGAGCTCTCTTTGTTCGGAAAGGGCATCAGCGATATCACACCGATCAATCGCTTTAAAAAGCTGGAAAAACTTGACCTCGGAAGCAATGAGATCGAAAATATATATATGTTCCAGTACACAGTTGCTCCGCTGCGGGAACTGAAGCTCGGAAACAACCGGATCTCGGATGCGACGCCGCTGATGTATCTCGGCTCGCTCGAACGGCTGGACGTCTCAGGCAATAACATCAGCTCCGTGTCGCCGCTGAAGCTGATGACGTCGCTGAAATGGCTGAACATCAGCTACAATCCCATTGATGAGGAAGCCCTGGAGGAGCTCAGAGCCGCGCTGCCTGACTGTGAGATCATTTTTGACCACTAAGCGGATAAAATGAAAAAACACGCCATGGAAACATGGCGTGTTTTTGCGTTCAATTTGTTCCGGATGAACCGAAGCCGCCTTCGCCCCGTGCGCTGTCCTCAAGCGAGGCGACCGCGATAAACTCGGCGCTGACAACGGATGAAATGACCAGCTGTGCGATTCGCATGCCGGCGGTGATGAGAAAATCTTCATCCCCGTGATTGATCAGAATAACCTTGAGCTCGCCGCGATAGCCTGCGTCGATCGTGCCCGGCGCGTTGAGAACGGTCACGCCGTGCTTGGCGGCAAGACCGCTGCGCGGGCGGACCTGCGCCTCATATCCCTGCGGCAATTCGATCGACAGAGCGGTCGGAACGCAGCCGTAGCTGTGGGACTTGAGCGCGAAGTCTTCGGAGGCGTACAGATCAAAGCCCGCGTCATCCTCATGCGCTTTCGTCGGAATGTGAGCGCCCTCCCGCAGCTTGACATATTTGATAGGAACCATAGTCTGTATCCTCCTTTGCTTTATGCTTGGCATTATACTTCATTTCCCGATTTCCTTCAAGTCTGCCTTTAGGCTGGCTTTAGTCAGAGAATATATATTATCCCTGTCAGAGAAAAGATGTTGGCTTGAATTGTGAGGGAATATCAGTTATAACTAAATCGGGTGATAAATATGAAGCTTTTGATTGCGGAAGATGAGATCGATCTTGCGGAGGCTCTGACAGCCTTCTTCGAGAAAAACCAGTTTACCGTCGAGGCGGTCCATAACGGAGCCGATGCGTATGATTATGCCGGAAACGGGGCGTACGACGTCGTCATACTGGACGTTATGATGCCCGGAATGAACGGGATCGAGGTGCTGCGCCGCCTGCGTGAAGATGGGATCCATACGCCCATCATGATGCTCACAGCCAAGGCCCAGAAGGACGACCGGATCGAAGGCTTTGACGCGGGCGCCGACGATTATCTGCCGAAACCCTTTGCACCGGACGAACTGCTCTCCCGTGTCCGTGCCCTGCTTCGCCGCACGGGCGAGTTCAAGCCTACGGTGCTCTCCTTTGGGGATCTGACACTGGACCCCTCCACCGGAATCCTCAGCTGCGGCTGTGAGGGCGTGCGCCTTTCCGGCAGAGAATTTCAACTGATGGAGTTGTTCCTGCGTTCACCGAAGATCATTTTTTCTGTTGACAAGATCATGGAGCGAATCTGGGGGTGGGACAGCGACGCGGAGATCAATGTCGTCTGGGTCCACATCTCCAATCTGCGTAAAAAGCTCAAATCGATCGGTTCGACTGTGTCAATCCGCGCAAACCGTGGCATGGGCTATGTGCTGGAGGCAGAAAGATGATCGTTCGTTTACGAAAACGCTTTATCCGCATTGCAATGCTGTCGGTTGCGCTTGTAATGCTCCTGCTTTCAATCGTTGTCAATCTCTCCAACTATGTTTCCGTAAATGCAGATATTGATTCCCTGCTGGATATGCTCTCTGACAGGGGCGGACACGCCGGCGAATTGCAGCCGCCGGAGGAGGGCTTTCATGAGAATATACGTCCGGACGGCCCGCACCGGGAAACGGAACCGGACTGGTTTGACGAGAGAGGGGGAAGACGGTTCAATTCCGAAACGCCGTTTTCCACACGCTTTTTTGCGCTTTCTTATGACGAGCAGGGAGAGCTGCTGTCCAGCGACCTGTCCAATATCGCCGCGGTAACGGAAAATGAGGTCGACGAGTACAGGAACGTTGCAAGCCGTCACGGAGAGGGGAGCGCATACTACGGCGGCTATAAATACCGTGTGACAAAACAGCCGGACGGCACCTTTCGGGTGATCTTCCTGGACTGTTATACGCAGATCCGCTCCGTGCGGACGCTTGCTCTGCTTACGCTGCTGGCGGACGGAGCCTGCCTGCTGCTGGTGTATATTCTGGTCGTTGTCTTTTCCAAAAAGGCAATTGACCCCGTCGTGCGCAGCGCCAGGCAGCAGAAGCAGTTTATCACTGACGCGAGCCATGAACTGAAAACACCGCTGACCGTCATGACGACCTCTCTCAAGGTATTGGAAATGGAGGTCGGACGGTCAAAATGGATCGATAAGGCGACGGCACAGACAGAGAAAATGACAGAACTTGTCAATGCTCTCGTTACGCTCTCCCGCATGGACGAGGAGGAGCCGCCGATCACGTTTGCGGATTTTGACCTCTCCGAGGCGGTTGCTGAGACGGTCGACTCCTTCCGTGACAGCGCTGAGGCAGAGGGGCATCCCCTCCGAACGGAGATCGATGAAAGTATCGTTTTTCACGGCGACGAGGCCTCACTCCGTCAACTGGTGTCCATCCTGATGGACAACGCACTGAAGTATGCGCTGCCGGGAGGAGAGATCGCCCTGTCCCTGAAGAAGGAACGCCGCGAGATCATCCTGAGACAGTGCAATCCCTGCGAAGAGCTGCCGCAGAATGAACTGGACAAGCTGTTTGACCGCTTCTACCGCGCCGATCCTTCCCGCTCGTCGGAAAAGAAAGGCTTTGGGGTCGGGCTGTCCATCGCACGGGGAATCGCCGAGGCACACAAGGGGAGCATTACTGCCGCCTGTCCGGAGAAGGGAATGATCGAGTTCACGGTGTTATTAAAATCAAAATAGAACATCATGAATCCTGATCGGGCAGCGTTTCCAAGCTGCCCGATTTACATTATATAGTGACAAATTATGGGATCTGTGGTATAAAGATAATACAAATTTTTTTAGGAATGTGAGGCTCCTTTCATGCAGGACTATATTATCGCGACATCTTCAACTTCTGATCTGACCAGAGACTATCTGGACGCACACGGCATTCCGTTCGTTTCTTATACATATACGGTCGGCGATCAGCTGTTCGAGGATGACTGCCGCGAGGAGACCCGAGACCGGGTATACAAGGGAATGCGAAACGGCGACAGACTGAAAACCTCGATGATCAATGAGTTTATTTACTGCGATTTCTTCCGCTCGCTGCTGGAGACAGGCAAAGACGTGATCTTTCTGGACATGTCGGTGAAAATGTCGGTTTCTTACGAAAAATCCAAGATCGCCGAGGAGATGATCAAAAAAGAATTCCCTGACAGACGCCTGTATATTATGGACACTCGCTGCATTTCCGGCGGGCTTGGCCTGCTTGTCAAGAACATGGTCGCGCGTGCTGAGCAGGGAATGAGCTTTGACGAGGTGATAGCCTGGGGAGAACAGAACAAGCTGCGGATCGCACACCGTTTTACGGTAGATGATCTGAATTATCTCAAGGCGGGCGGACGCGTATCCAATTCTGCGGCCTTAGTCGGCTCGCTGCTGTCGGTCAAGCCGGTGCTGTATGTGCCGGATGTCGGCACGCTGGATGTCGCCAAGAAGGTGCGCGGCCGAAAGGCTGCTTTGGCCGAGATCCTGCGCGGCGTAAAGGATGACCTGAAAGAAATCGACCCGACGGGAATGGAAATCAACATCCTGCAGGCGGATTGCCGTGAGGATGCCGCGTTTGTGCGCGATGAGATCCGCAAGGCCTATCCTATGGTGGGCGAAATCACGATCACAGGTCTCGGCGTTGTGATCGGCGCGCACTGCGGACCGGGACTCCTGACGGTGTTTTATCTGTGCAACGGCAGAAGACCGTAATTTTTCAACCGGGAAAACGCCGCGTTGCCGGCGTTTTCCCGGGCTT
>CAMHER010000054.1 GCA_946184215.1 uncultured Clostridia bacterium
GCGGCGTCCGAGGTGTCGATACCGTATTTTTCCTTCAGAGGCGTGAGGACATGGTTCGTGCACTGCAGCACGGCCAGATCCACGTCTTCCTCGGTGTTCTTGAAGGCGATTTCCATGTATTCATGGAAGAAGTTCGGGTTTTCCTTGCCCATGGTCTTGAGCAGCTCCATGTTTTCGACGCAGCGGTTCATCATCGTGCAGCCGTCGGGGGTGATGACGCAGTCGGCGAAGTTGAAGCCGCCCTCGATCGCACGCTCCAACAGCGCGCGGCTGGGCTCGCACAGGAGGTTGGTCATGTAATAGGTGGCGATGTCGATCGAGCCGGTATTCGGCGCGCTGAGACGGATCGAGACGGCCCGATCCAGATTCAGAAGCGGCTCCGGCACGTTTTCACAGGTATAGGCGACACAGACCTTTCCGTCGGCCTTGGCTTGGGTGATGAGCGCATTGTTGGCCTGCTGCAGTAAATCCTCAAAATACTGCAGATATTTCAGATCTCTCACTAATCAATCCCTCTTTTCGTCTTGTTATGCCGGGTATTCTTCATATATTTTAACAATGAAGAAAAACACTGTCAACGAACTAGGACATTTTCGTCATTTGTGCAAAAGCCCCAAGCTGAAATTTGTTCATCCTCACAAATTGCCCAGGGCGCGCATAAAGCCGCGCAGATCTGCCGTGTGGACGTCGCCGCCGATCACGCGGCCGCGGAAGAGGTAGAGCGTTGCGATCACGCGGCCGTTCCAGCCGGGGTAGGAGACAAGATCGTAGCTGAAGCACAGGCACTTTTTTCCCGCCGCCGGAAGCAGATCAAAGCCGCTTTCAAGCTGGAGAGCGTTGTACTGCTCCAATACCGTGTCGAACACCGCGGGCAGCTCGACTTCCTTGCAGCTCTCGCTCTCAGGGTCCGGACAGAGTCCCAGCGAGACAAGATAAGCACAGCGCCCCTCGGTGGTGTCCAGCCGCTCCCGCCTCTCGCGCGGATACAGGATCAGCAGCGCGCAGAGCAGGAAAACCACGGCAATCAGTCCGGTCCGCAGCGCCGACGAGCGGAGGGGAGAATGTGAACAGTTTTCAAACAATTGCCTCACCTCCCTCCAAAGGTATTCAATTTCGTAACAAAGTATGCTATAATGACGACAATTTTCGCCGGACGGGAGGGAAAGGACACGGAAAAGATCAGACTGGACAAGTACCTCTGCGATCTCGGCGCGGCGCCGCGCAGCGAGTGCAGAAAGCTGATCCGCGCCGGGCGCGTATGCGTTGACGGCGTGACCGTCACCGCACCGGAGACGAAGGTCGAGGCGGCGAGCGCCGCCGTTACGCTCGACGGCGAGAGGCTTGCGTGGAAAAAATACCGCTACTTTATGCTCAACAAGCCCGCCGGCATCGTGACCGCCACCGAGGATAAACGGCAGAAGACCGTTCTCGACCTCCTGCCGCCGGAATTGCAGCGCCTCGGGCTCTTCCCCGTCGGCCGGCTGGACCGGGACACGCGGGGACTCCTGCTGCTGACAAACGACGGAGATTTTGCCCACCGTGTTATTTCGCCGAAATTCGCGGTCGAAAAACGGTATGATGCGAGGGTCGAAGGAACGCCCGATGAGGCGGACATTGCCGCTTTCGCGCAGGGACTGGTGCTGGGCGACGGGACAAAATGCCGCCCCGCCCGGCTGGAGATCACGGGACAGGGCGCCTGCCGCGTCACCGTGACGGAAGGAAAATACCACCAGGTCAAGCGCATGCTTGCCAGCCGCGGCAAGCCTGTGACAGAGCTCAAACGGCTCTCGATCGGGGCCCTGTTCCTGCCGGAGGAACTGGAAGAAGGCGGCGTCCGGGAACTTGCCGAAGAGGATTTGTGCAGAGTGTTTATGGTGAGATAGTCAAAAAATCACAAGTAAATTCGGCTGTTTTTGAGCGTTTGAACTACAAAACATGAAAAATTAACAAAAAATCCTGCCGATTTCTATTGAAAATACCATAAAAATGAGGTATGATGCCTTTCAGATGAATTGAGACGATATGGTGAATTTGCCATATGTATGCGGGAGGAAAGGATATGTCCAGCAGGATTTTTCAGAATGTCATCATTCAGATGAGAGATGCCCTTGACAGACCTGTCGGCGTGATCGATGATCAGGGCTTCGTCGTGGCCAGCAGTGAACTTGCCATTATCGGCTCGCGCCTTGAAGATTTTCACCTCTACGAGGTGGAAAACGGCGCGCAGCCTTATGCCACCGCAAACAGAACCTACCTCCCCCTGGCCTCCGCCAGCGGACGGGTGGAGTTTGTCACCTTTGCCGAGGGTGCGGATCAGACGGCGAAGATGATCTGCACGATGGCCTCCGTGGCCTTCAATGAGGCAAAGAACAATTATGAGGAAAAGCACAACAAGGCCGCCTTCGTCAAGAACATCATCTCCGACAATATCCTGCCGGGCGACGTGTACGTCCGCGCCAAGGAACTTCACTTCGTTACCGACGAGGTCCGCAGCGTGATCCTGGTCCGCCAGAACGAGAGCTCGGACGGCGCCGCGGTCGAGGTCATCCAGCGCCTGTTCCCCGACAAGCAGAACGACTTCGTCATCAACATCAACGAGTCGGACATCGCCGTGATCAAGGCCGTCCCCCAAGCGGAGGACAACGGGGAAGCGCAAAAGGCCGCTCATTTGATCGAAAAGGCGCTGCGGGAGGAGCTGGGGATCTCCTGCGTGATCGGAATCTCCACCAACGCCCATCATCTGCGGGAACTGGCCGACCGCTATAAGGAGGCTCAGGTCGCCATCGACGTGGGCAAGGTCTTTGAAGAGGGCAAGACCGTGATCTGCTATGAGAGCCTCGGCCTCGGCCGCATCATCTACCAGCTGCCGACAACGCTGTGCGAGATGTTCCTCAACGAGGTGTTCAAGAAGAACCCCATCGAAACGCTCGACGAGGACACGCTTGAGACGATCAACAAGTTCTTCGAGAACAACCTGAACGTATCCGAGACCTCGCGCAAGCTCTATGTCCACCGCAACACCCTGGTCTACCGCCTGGAGAAGATCAAGAAGCTGACCGGACTGGACCTGCGGGAGTTCGATCACGCGATCGTCTTCAAGGTGGCCATGATGGTCAAAAAATATCTCGATTCGCTGAACGTCAGCAAATATTGAGAAATTGACCAACCCCCGCGGAAGAAAAAGCAAAATCCGTATTGGAGGAAGAAAACCGTATGGTTGAGATGAACAATGTAAGTATGGTCTACGAGAGCAGCGGGACCGAAGCGCTCGACAACGTCAGTCTGTCGATCCGCGACGGCGAGTTCGTCTTTCTCGTGGGGCCGTCCGGCTCGGGCAAGACCACGCTGATGAAGCTCATCACCGGCGAAATCCGCGCCAAGACCGGCAAGGTTGTTGTCAACGACTTCGACATGCGCAAGATCAAGCGCCGCAAGCTGCCCAAGGTCAGAAGAACGCTCGGCATCGTCTTTCAGGATTACCGCCTGATCGAGAATATGAACGTCTATGACAACGTGGCCTTCGCCATGCGTGTCGTCGGGGCAAGAAGACGCGAGATTCGCCAGCGCGTACCCTATGTGCTGGAGCTGGTCGGCCTCGAGGGGCGTGAAAAGCGCATGCCCAACGAGCTCTCCGGCGGCGAGCAGCAGCGTGTGGCCATCGCCCGCGCGCTGGTCAACAACCCGCGCATGATCGTCGCGGACGAGCCCACCGGCAACCTTGACCCGGTGAGAAGTCTTGAACTGATGCTGCTGTTTGAAAAAATCAACGAGATGGGCACCACGATCCTCGTGGTCACCCATGAAAAGGAACTGGTCAACGCCCTGTCCAAACGCGTTATCGCCATCGACAGAGGCCACGTGATCAGCGACGGAACGGACGGGTATTTCAGCTATGAGATTGAATAGAAGCGGTTATTTGATCCGGGAGGGCTTTCGGAGCATCGGCACGCATGGCTTCATGTCCTTCGCAACGGTCACGATCATTATGGCGTGCCTGATCATCATGGGCAGCGTGACGCTGCTGAGCCTGAACATAGACCGGCTGATCAAGGGGCTGGAGAATCGCAACGAGGTTGTGGCCTTTGTTGAGGACAGCTATACCGAGGATCAGGCGCGCGCGCTGGAAGATCAGATCGCCGCGATCGAAAATATCAGCTCGGAGAAGTTCGTCACCCGCTCGGAGGCCTTTGATACCTTTATGAAGAGCTATTCCTCCGACCTGGCCGAGGGCCTGGACGACCAGGTGCTGCGCGACCGCTATGTCATTCATCTGACGGATATCGCGCTGATGGAGCAGACCAAGGCGGATCTGGAGAACATCGAGGGTGTGGCCAAGGTCAAGGCGCACCTGGACTATGCCAAAACCTTCGTGACGATCCGCAATGTCGTCAGCGTCGTTTCGCTCGCGCTGATCGCAATGCTGGTCTTCGTGTCGATCTTCATCATGTCCAACACCATCAAGCTTGCCACCTTCGGCCGCCGCGAGGAGATCGCGATCATGAAGATGGTCGGCGCGTCCAACGGCTTTATCCGCCTGCCCTTTGTGGTCGAGGGCCTTGTCCTCGGCATCCTGGGCGGCGGCCTGGGCTACCTGGCCGAGTGGGGCCTGTACGAGCTGCTGACAAAGAAGCTTGTGGGCTCGGTGGCGGGCAGCATCTTTGCGGTCGTGCCCTTTGCACAGATTGCCCTTCCGATGCTGATCACCTATATGGCCATCGGCGTGTTCATCGGCGCCTTCGGCGGCGTGAACGCGATCCGCAGTTATCTCGAGGTCTGATAATAACGGCCCCGGACAGAGAAGGGTACCGAAGGGGAAACAAACAGGGGAAGGGAAATTTGATCCGAACCCGGAGGAAATCGTTTTGAACAACAAAAAAGTTATGTCGGCCATCGCCGTCCTGCTGGCAGTGCTGATGCTCATCGGCCTTGTGGTCAGCGTCCTGCCGGCCAGCGTGTTTGCCGATGAGGATTATACCATCAACCCCGCCTGGGGGCTTCCCGAACTGCAGGCGCGCAAGGAAGAGCTTGCCGCAAAGGCGGAGAAAAGCCAGGAGAAGATTGCCGAGCTGCAGGAGCAGCACGCGACCCTCATCGAGCAGAAGACGGCTTATGACGAGCGCGACGCCTATATCCGCGAGCAGATCACCATCACAGATGAGCAGATCGGGCGCTATCGTTCTCTGATAGCCGAAAAGGAAAAAGAAGTGACCGAGGCCAAGCGCCTTGAGGACGAGCAGCTTGCGCGCTACCGCGCCCGTGTGCGCGCCATGGAGGAGAACGGCGGCTACAACATACTCACGCTCCTCCTGCGCGCCGACAGCTTTTCCGGCTTCCTCACCGCAATCGACGATATCCGCGATATCATGTCCAGCGACCGTCTGCTTGAGGACCGCTATATTGCGGCCCGCGAGGAGCACGAACGCATCCAGGGCGAGTATGAGGAGGAAAAGGAAGGCTACGAGCAGACACTGGACGAGCTTTCCACCGAGCAGGAACAGCTCCGGGAGAATATCCGGCAGACTGAGGAGCTGATGGCCAAACTCGAGCAGGAGATCGAGCAGAACCAGACGGAGTATGAGGCCGCCCTGGCGGCGGAAACGGCCGCGGGCGAGGCGATCGACGCCAAGATCGCCCAGCTCTATGCCGCCTATATGGCCGCGCATCCCTATGTGGCGCCCGAGAGCGCTTCCCCTGCGAACAGCAGCGAGGGCACGGAGAGCGTACAGACGGATCCCGAGGAGGGCGAGTACTACTATTATGAGCCGGACGCGACCGGAAGCGGATCGCTGGCCTGGCCTGTTCCGGGCTGCTACAGCGTCAGCAGCGACTACGGCACCCGCACCCACCCGATCACCGGAGAGGTGAGCCGGATGCACTACGGCATGGACATCGACGGCTACGGTCATGACGGCGGCGACATCGTCGCCTGCGACAACGGCGTCGTCACCACCGTGGGCTATAACAGCGGCTACGGCAACTACATCATTGTCGATCACGGCAACGGCATGCAGACGCTTTACGCCCACATGTCCGGCACTGCGGTGGCTGAAGGCACCACGGTCGGCCAGGGCGAGACCATCGGCTATCTGGGGGCCACCGGCATGGCCACGGGCACCCACTGCCACCTGGAGGTCTTTGTGGACGGCGAGAATGTCAATCCCGCCGATTACGTGGGCTGAAGCAACCTTGCCGCGCTGCTGCGGCAATACAAACCGGACGGACGCGCGGATCCCGTGACAGAAAAGAACGGGATCAATGCTGCCGCCAAGGGGTAGGCTTATGAAGAACAGAGAGAACAGAAAACCCATGCCGCGACTTTTGGCCGCCGTCCTGGCCGCCGTGCTGATCCTCGGCGTGCTGCCGGTCCAGACCTTCGCCGTTACGCAGGCGGAGATCGACGAGCTGGAGCGCAGGAAGGAAGCCATTGAGGCCAAGGTAGAGGAAAAACAGGCCGTCGCCGATGAACTGGAGGCACAGCATGCCGGCGCGCTGGAGCAGAAACAGGCGCTGGACGAGCGCAACGAGTATCTGATCCAGCAGCTTCAGCTCAACGACGAGCAGATCGCCCTGTATGACGAGATGATCGCGCAGAAGGCGCTGGAGGTCGACGAGGCCAAGGCGCTTGAGGATGAGCAGCTCCGGCGCTATCGCACGCGTGTGCGTGCCATGGAGGAAAACGGGACCGGAAACGTTCTGGCCATGCTGCTGCGCGCCAACTCTTTGGGTGAATTTCTGACCGCCATTGACGACATCGGCGAGATCATGGAGAGCGACAAAGCGCTTGAAGACGCCTATATCGCCGCACGCAAAAACACCGAGCAGGTCAAGGCGGATTACGAGGCCTATAAGGCCACGCTCGAAGAGAAAAAAGACGAGCTGAACGCCGAAAAGGCGGATATCGAGGCGCAGATCGCCGAGGCGACGGATCTGATCGAGTCGATCATGAGCGACATCACCGCAAACAGCGAGGATCTTGAGGAACTGCGGCGTGCCCAGCAGGAGGCCGAGGATAAGGTCAATCAGGCGATCGCCGCGCTCGAAGAGCAGAAGCGCCAGGAAGAAGAGCGCAGACGGCAGGAAGAAGAACGCCGCCGTCAGGAAGAAGCTAATCAGAACTCCGGAGGCAGCGGGGAGAGCGGCGGAGGCTCTTACGGCTCCGTGTCCGGCTCGGGCAATTTCGCCTGGCCCTGCGCCTGCACCTATATCACCAGCCATGTCGGCACCCGCGTCCATCCGATCACCGGACAGGTCAAGTACCACTCCGGCATGGACATCGGATGTCAGTACGGCGACGCGGTCTGGGCCTCCGATTCCGGCACGGTCATCCTGGCCGGCGTGAACGGCGGCTACGGCAACTGCGTCATGATCGACCACGGCTATGTCAACGGCGACAATTACTATACGCTCTACGGGCACCTGTCCTCCATCGCCGTCAGCGTGGGACAGACGGTTTCCCAGGGTGAATACATCGGCGCCGTCGGATCCACCGGCGTTTCCACCGGTCCGCACCTGCACTTCGAGATCCGCAACTCCTCCGGACCGACGGACTTTGAATGGCGCTTCAGCGGCCTGACCTATGCGCCGGACGCCTGAGAAAAAGGTAGCTATATCGGCACGACCGGGCAGCCTGAGAAAAGGCTGTCCGGTAAGTGCGTTTTACTTTCCCTGAAAAGGAGCGATAGCATTTGAAGAAATATTTCAAGCGGCTGCTCGCCTCGATCGGTCGGATGCTTGCCAGACTGTTCAACGTCGGCATCCCGCTGAAGGTTGTGCTGATCCTGGTGCTGCTCGTCGGCGGCCTGGCCGTGGGACTGACCTATTCCGGGATGATGAAGAAGGTCGGCGGGAAGGACGACTACGCCGAGGCCATGCGTTATATTGAGATCAAGGACGCCGTTGCCGACAATTATATCGACGCGGCCGACCGCGAAAAGATGGGCCAGTCCGCCGCTGCCGCCATGGTCAGCGGCCTGGGCGACAAATGGAGCTATTACATGACGCCCGACGAGTATAAGAGCTATAAGCTCTCCTCGGCAAACGAGTATTCCGGCATCGGCATGTCCATCGCCAAGGAAGAGAATGGCTCGTTCCGCGTCGTCTCCGTCAACGCGGGCTCCGCCGCGGCGGAGGCGGGCGTTTCGGCCGGCATGATCATCACGGACGTGGACGGCGAAAGTCTGCGGGGGATGAGCGAGGACGAGGTGCGGACGCTGATCCGCTCCAAGCTCAACAGCAAGTTCACGCTGGGCGTCCAGGGCGGCGAGCTGACGGTGGACTGCAAGCGCACCCACCAGAGCGCGGTGAATTACCGCAAGGAGAAAACCGACGCGGGCTATGTCCAGATCTATAACTTTGAGGCCGGCAGCGCCCAGGAGGCCATTGACGCCATTGAGGCCCTGCTGGATCAGAACATTGTGGCCCTTTGCATCGACGTGCGCGGCAATGCCGGCGGACTTGCCAGTGAGACGGAAAAACTGCTGAACTATCTGCTGCCTTCCGGCGTGGTGTTTTACACCACCGACCGCCAGGGCAACGAGGTCGCGGCGGAATCCGACGGTATGTGCATCCAGCTTCCGATGGTCGTGCTGATCAACGGCGAGACCTATGCCGAGGCCGAGGTCTTTGCCGCCGCCATGCAGGAATACCAGTGGGCGACGCTCTTCGGCGAGACCACCACCGGCAGCACCCGCGACCAGGAGACCATTGAGCTTTCCGACGGCAGCGCCATACGCCTGTCGACCAAGAGTTATCTTACGCCCAACCATGTGGACATCAGCGCCAACGGCGGCGTTGTGCCGGAGATGATCATCTACAACAGCGATCCGAGCACTGCCGGCACCACGCTGGGCACCACGGGCGGTGCCCAGGGCACGGCCAGCACCTCGAACGACGAGCAGCTGATGGCCGCCCTTACCTTCCTGAGCAAGACGGGCACCTGACCGCAGCGGCAGGAAAGACGCGCAATCAATTGTTGACAGAACAAAAGCAAATCATTATAATGATCCCGCTTTCCCCGCATGAAGGGGGAGGCACATCACAAGGGAGGAATTCACATGCCGGATTCGATTTCCAACAGATTCAAAATGAGCCAGGAGCGTCTGGACGCGCTTAAGGAAGAGCTGAACTACCTTGAAACGGTTCGGGAAAAAGAAGTTGCGGAGCTGATCAAGGAAGCGCGCAGCTTCGGCGACCTGTCCGAGAACAGCGAATACGACGAGGCCAAGACCGAGCAGGGCAAGCTCTATTCCAAGATCGCAGAGCTCAAGGTCCTGATCGAGAACGCCGAGATCGTGGACAATATGGAGGCCGATGCACCCAAGGACACGGTCACACTGGGCAGCGTCGTTGACGTGCGCGATCTTGCCGACGGCTTTGAGGAGAAGTTCGAGATCGTGGGCTCGCAGGAGGCCAACCCCAGAGCGGGTCGCATTTCTGACGACTCGCCGCTGTTCCAGGCACTCAAGGGCCACCGCGCGGGAGACACCGTCGAGGTCGAAGCCCCGGCAGGCATTTTCCGATACGAGATCGTTACCGTTGGGAACGATTGACAGAGACTGATTTTAAGGATACAAGAGGTAGAGCATGAACGAAGAAAGAAACCAGGCTGCCGCGGCGCAGGAGCTCTCGGAGATCCTGCAGGTCCGCCGCGACAAGCTCGCGGCGCTGCAGGAAGCCGGCCGCGACCCCTTCCGGATCACAAAATACGCTGTCAGCCATCACAGCCGCGAGGTCGTGGAGAATTATGCCGCCCTTGAGGGCAAAGACGTCTCCGTGGCCGGGCGCATGATGGTCAAACGCGTCATGGGAAAGGCTTCGTTCTGCAAACTTCAGGACCGCGAGGGCATGATCCAGTGCTACGTCTCCCGCGACGACCTGGGGGAGGATTACGCCGCGTTCAAAAAGCTGGACATCGGCGATATCATCGGCGTATCCGGCTTTGTGTTTCAGACCAAGACCGGCGAGGTCACGATCCATGTAACAAAGCTGACGCTGCTCAGCAAGTCCCTCAAGCCCCTGCCCGAGAAGTTCCACGGCCTGACCGACGTGGACGTGCGCTATCGCCAGCGCTATGTGGATCTGATCGTCAACCCCGAGGTGCGCGATACCTTTATCAAGCGCTCGCAGATCATCAGCGAGATCCGCCGCTTTCTCGACGCGCGCGGCTTCATGGAGGTCGAGACCCCCATGCTCGTCTCCAACGCCGGCGGCGCTGCGGCCCGCCCCTTTGAGACCCATTACAATGCCCTCGACGAGGACGTGCGCCTGCGCATCTCGCTGGAGCTGTATCTCAAGCGTCTGATCGTGGGCGGCCTCGAAAAGGTCTATGAGATCGGCCGCGTGTTCCGCAACGAGGGTCTCGACACCCGCCACAATCCGGAATTTACGCTCATGGAGCTCTATCAGGCCTTCACCGACTATAACGGCATGATGGACCTGACCGAGGAGCTTTTCCGTCATCTGGCACAGACGGTCTGCGGCACGACGACGATCACCTATCAGGGCACCGAGATCGACCTGGGCAAGCCCTTTGAGCGGCTGACGATGACCGAGGCGGTCAAGAGATGGTCCGGTGTGGACTTTGATGCCGTCGCCACGCTGGAAGAGGCCCGCGCCCTGGCCAAAGAGAGAGGCATCGAGTACGCCGATCGCCACGAAAAGGGCGATATTCTCAACCTCTTCTTCGAGACCTATTGCGAGGAGCATCTGATCCAGCCCGTGTTCATCATGGATCACCCCATCGAGATCAGCCCCCTGACGAAGAAAAAGCCTTCCGACCCCTCAAAGGTCGAGCGCTTTGAACTGTTCATCTACGGGCGCGAAATGTGCAACGCATACAGCGAGCTCAACGATCCGATCGATCAGCGCGCGCGCTTCGCCGCGCAGGACGCGCTGGCGGCCGCAGGCGACGCAGAGGCCAACCACACCGACGAGGACTTCCTCAACGCCCTCGAGATCGGCATGCCCCCCACGGGCGGCATCGGCTACGG
>CAMHER010000055.1 GCA_946184215.1 uncultured Clostridia bacterium
GGGCGGGAGCGGACAGCGCGCGGATGGACAGGGAGACCTTGTGCTTCTCCTCGTCAATCGCCGTGATCTTCGCCTCGACCACGTCACCGACGGTGAGAACATCACCCGGCTTGTCGATGCGGCGGTTGGCGATCTGGGAGATGTGAATCAGGCCGTCCACGCCGGGAACGACGGTGGCAAAGGCGCCGAAGTCCATCAGCTTGACGATGGTAACGCTCGCCACGTCGCCGACAGAATACCGGGAGGTAAATACGCTCCAGGGGTTGGCGTCGGGATCCTTGTAGCCAAGGGAGATCTTGTGCTTCTCACGGTCAAAGGAGATGACGTAGACGTCGATCTCATCGCCGACGGAGACGACCTCGGAGGGCTGGTGGATACGGTTCCAGCTCAGCTCGGAGACATGGACCATGCCGTCGATGCCGCCGATGTCGACAAATGCGCCGTAGCTGGTGAGGGACTTGACCGTGCCGTGATACTTCTTGCCGACTTCGATCTCGTTCCAGATCGCCTCGGTGGCGGCGCGGCGCTCGGCCTGAGCAACGCGGCGGATCGAGCCGACGACGCGCTTGCGGGCCTTATTGACCTCCGTCAGCTTCAGGCGGACGGTCTTCTTGACAAGCTCGGTGAGATCAGCCTCGCGGGGCAGATCGGTCTGGGAAGCGGGGACAAAAACGCGGACGCCTTTGTAGCTGACGACAACGCCGCCCTTGTTGGTCTCGGTGACGACACCTTCGATCACGTCGCCGTTCTCCACGGCCTGCTCGACGGTATCCCATACCTTGACGGCGTCAAGACGCTTCTTGGACAGCTGTGCGGTGCCCTCAACATCGTTCACACGGACAACGATTGCCTCGATCACGTCGCCGATCTTGACGGCATCCTCGATCTTGGTGCCGTCCTCGGTGAACTCGGTCGTCGGGATAAAGCCGGAATACTTCGTGCCGAGGTCAATGCTGACTTCGGTGCCGGTAATGGCAACGACGACGCCGCTGACCTTATCTCCATTATATATAGGTTTTAAAGTCTCCTCCAGCATTTCATCGAAGGACTGCTCCTTCTCCACTGTGGATTCTTCAACTTTGATTTCGTCACTCATTTTGTTTCTTACCTCCTTAATTATCCAAGCGGGGGTGGATGCGCCGGCCGTGATCCCGATTCGTTCGGCATCACGGAGCTTGTCCGGGTCCAGCTCATCGCTCCTCTCGATGAACTGAACATTGGAACAAAGCTCAGAGCAGATCTCGGCCAGGTGCAGGCTGTTGGCGCTGTGCTTCCCGCCGATCACTACCATGGCGCCGCATTCAGAGGCGAGCTGTTTCGCTTCCTCTTGCCGCGTGGACGTAGCAAGACATATTGTATCAGATATTCTCAAATTTGTACATCTTTTTTTTAGGATCTCGCAACATTCGGTAAAATTACTGCTTGTCTGGGTCGTTTGCACGACGATTGTGATCATTTTGTCATAAAAAGAGGTGTTTTTTTCCATCCAATCCGCTGTTTCGGCAGGATTTTCCAGCACAACATGCTCGCCGCACCAGCCGCAGATCGCCTCCACCTCGGGGTGTTTCCGCATCCCGATGACAATGACAAAGCGTCCCTCTTCCGCCGCCTCGCGCACGATGCGGTGGATCATTTTCACCTTTGGGCAGGTCGCGTCCGTAATCACCGCGCCGCGTTCGGACAGCGCCTCGTATACTGCGGGCGCGACGCCGTGCGCGCGGATCATGACCTGATCGCCTGACTGGATCTCGTCAATCGAGGACGCCACGCGCAGCCCGCGCTCGGAGAGTGTTCTGACCACGTCCTCGTTGTGAATGATCGGCCCGAGACTGCATGCACGCTCCGTTTCCGCCAGCAGTTTTTCGGCCATCTCCACACTGCGTCTCACGCCGAAGCAGAACCCGGCCGACTTTGCAACTCTGATCTCTTTCATCGCTATATCCCCAGCTTTTCGCGGATCGTCGCGTACAGCCTCTCGCAGCTTTCCTCCAGGCCGATCGAACTGGTGTCGAGCAGCACTGCATCCTCCGCGCGCCGCAGCGGCGCGATCTCGCGGTGCGTATCCTGATAGTCGCGGTATTCAATATCCTTCAAAACCGCGTCAAAATCGGTCTCCACACCCTTGGCCTGCAGCTCCTTGAACCGTCGCTCCGCTCTTGCCTCGGCTGAAGCAGTGAGATAGATCTTCAGTTCTGCGTCCGGCAGCACGACCGTACCGATATCCCGTCCGTCCATGATGACGCTGCTCTCCCGCGCCGTTTTCCGCTGCATGTCCAGCAGAAAAGCCCTCACCGCGGGAAGCGAAGAGACGTCGGAGGCGCAGATGGAAATTTCCGGCGCGCGGATCGCGGCGGACACGTCTTCGCCATCCAGGTACATGCACTGCTCGCCTGAGTCGTTGTAAGCCATATGTATATCCAGCTCCGGCAGGATCGCGCTGACCGCCGCCTCGTCGTGGCAGTCGATGCCGCGGCGGTGTGCGGCAAGGCCGAGCGTGCGGTAGATCGCCCCGGTATCCACATAGAGGAAGCCGAATTCCTTTGCCGCCCGCCGTGCCAGCGTGCTTTTTCCCGCGCCGGAGGGGCCGTCGATCGCGATGGTGTAATGACCGTTCATTTTCCTTCTCCTTTATGAAAAAACATGGTTTTTATTCATTTCCGCAGGCAGCGCTGCCGGCCATATGGCCGGTGGCCCAGGCGATTTGCAGATTAAATCCGCCCGTGTAGGCGTCAAGATCCAGCACCTCTCCGGCAAAATACAGCCCCGGAATGAGCTTGGATTCCATCGTGCGGGGATTGACTTCCTTTGTCGAAACACCGCCCGCGGTCACGATCGCCTCGTCAATCGGGCGAAAGCCGGAAATGCTGACCGGGAAGGCCTTGAGCAGTTTGACCACGCGCCCTCTCTCTTCTCGCGTAATGCTGTTGACGCTCTTGTCCTCCGCGATGCCGCTCAGGCGCACCAGAACCGGAATCATTGAGTGGGCCACCAGCTCGCCCAGGGCATTTTTGAATTCCTTGTTGGCAAATTTCTCAAAATCCCGCAGGACGCGCGCGTCCAGCTTTTTCTCGTCCAGAGCCGGTTTAAAGTCGATCTCCAGGCGATAGGCGGCGCTGCCCATCTGCCGCATATGCGCGCTGGCCGAGAGAACCAGCGGCCCGGAAACGCCGAAATGCGTAAAGAGCATTTCCCCCATTTCCTTATAAATCAGCTTGTTATTCTCAAAGGCGGAAAGCACCACGTTCTTCGGCGCAAAGCCCTGCATCTCGCCGCAGAAGGCGTCGCTGCTCTCCAGCGGCACCAGCGAAGGACGCGTGGATACGATCGTATGCCCCAGTTTCCGCGCCAGCTCATAGCCCGCCCCGTCGGATCCAGTGAGCGGATAGGACCGCCCGCCCGTGCAGAGCGCCGCTGCGCGGCAGGTGATTTCCCCGTCGTCACATACGACGCCGCAGACGGCGCCGTCCCTGGTCAGGATTTCTTTCGCCCGGGTGCGCTCCACCGTCACGCCCAGAGCGGCGCAGCGCCGCGCCAGCGCATCGGCAATATCATTTGCATTGTCTGAAACCGGAAAAACGCGATTGCCGCGCTCTGTCTTCAGCGGCACGCCCAGAGACGTGAAATAGGCCATCGTCTCCTCGGGGCCGAAGCGACTGAGGGCGCTGTATAAAAAACGTCCATCGCCGGGGATGTTCTGCATGATCGTCCGAACGTCGCAGTTGTTCGTCACATTGCAGCGCCCCTTGCCGGTAATACGCAGCTTGCGCCCCAGCTGCCGGTTGGCATCCAGCAGCACGACCTTTTTCCCGCGCTCGGCAGCCCGGATGGCGCACAGCATGCCGCTGGGTCCGCCGCCGATCACCACCAGGTCGCACAAATTATGTTTCATCCTTCTCCACCGTATGTCCCAATCGTTTTATCTCCGCGCGCGTAAGGGGCCGCCACGTCCCGCTCTTCAAATTGCCCAGACGCACGCCGCCCTCGCTGATGCGCTGAAGCCTTGTCACCCGCAGCCCCACCTGTTCGCACATTTTCCGTACCTGCCGGTTGCGTCCTTCGCGGATCGTGATCAGCAGAACGCCGCCCTTGTCGGTGAGCTGCTCCAGCTCCACCTTGGCGCCATGGGTGCGATAGCCGTCGATCAGCATCGGCTTGCGCAGCGTCTCCGCCGCCGTCGGAAGGCCTGTTCCGGACACGCTGGTACGGTAGCACTTTTCGACCTCGCCGCGCGGGTGCATCAGCGCGTCCGCAAAGGCGCCGTCGTTCGTCATGATCAGCAGGCCCTCCGAGTTCATATCGAGCCGTCCCACCGGATAGAGCCGCGCCGGCGCGTCCTGCACCAGCTCCGCCACCGTACGCCGGCCCTTTTCGTCGCTGAGCGTTGTGACATAGCCCTTGGGCTTGTTGAGCATGATATAGACCTTTTCCTCCGGCGGTGCAAGCGCCTTGCCGTTCACCGTGATCTGGTCGCGCGTCGCGTCGGCCTTGTCGCCGAGGGCGGCAAGCGTACCGTTCACACACACGCCTCCGGCCGCGATCAGCTTCTCCGCTGCCCGACGGGACATCAGTCCCGCAGCGGATATGATTTTTTGGATTCTCTCTTCCATTTATTCTCCCATACTGCCTGATACATCCTCGATGAAGGCCAGCCGGATCTCTCCCACGGCCTCTCCGGCGCGCAGTACGACGATACGTCCGGCACAGTCGCCTTTTCGCAGCGGCGCATGAACAAAGCGCGGCATCTCCCGAACGAAGCTGAGTTCCTCCTCGCGCGGAAGATAAAGCCAAAGCTCGCTCTCAGGCGCAGCCGCCGCCGTGGTATTTGCCCCCGCGACAGGGATCTCATAGCGCTCCTCCGTGCTGACCGCTCTGCGGTTTTCCCAGGCGGAAAAAGCGGCCTCATACAGCTGCTGATGATCGCTCCAGTCGTTGGGATCACAGAGCGTGACGCACACAAAGCGCGTGCCGTCCCTCTCACAGCAGCTCACCAGGCATCTGCCCGCCGCGCGGGTATACCCCGTTTTGCCGCCGATGCAGCCCTCGCACCGGTCAAGGAGCTTGTTGTGGTTTACATAATTTTTGTCGCCGACCACGCACTCCCGCAGAGAATCCAGCCGCGCAAACCGCTCGTTTTCCATGCAGGATAGCATCAGTCGCGCCAGATCGTGCGCAGTGGAAAAATGCCCCTCCGCGTCAAGGCCGTGCGGATTGACGAATGAGGTGTTCCTCAGCCCCAGCTCCGCAGCCTTTGCGTTCATCTCCTCCACAAAGGCCTCCTCGCTGCCGCACACGCCGACGGCAAGCGCCTCGGCTGCGTCGTTGCCGGAGGAGAGCAGCAGACCTGTGATCAGCTCGTCCGCAGACAGGATCTGTCCGGGTGAGAGATACATGCTCGTTCCTTCGATCCCGCAGCATTCCGCGCGGACCTCGATGGGGTCGTCAGGGGCTGTTTTCTCAATGGCCACCAGCGCGGTCATCAGCTTTGTCGTGCTGGCGATCAGGCGCCGCTCATCGGCGTTTTTTTCGTAGACGCAGCTTCCATCCCCCGCCAATACAATGGCCGATGCGGCGGAGATCGTCTCCGAAAAGTCCGCCTGTGCGCTGCAGCACCCTAAACATATATTATATACCATACCGCAGAGGATCACGGCAACCATTATTTTTCTCTTTCTCCGCATAAAAAAAGCACCACCCTTTTTCTTTCTCGGGTGGTGCTTATTATCTGCCGTATGAAGGGGATTATCCCTTGTTCTGCTTTTCGATGAAGGCGTCAACGCGGTCCATGACCTGGGGGACGAGATCAATGATGCGGTCAACGGTGTTCGAGGCGGGAGGCGTGACATTGATCATTCTCACGACGCCCTCCTTGATGACAAGAAATCCGATCGGGTCGATCTTAACGCCGGTCGCGTTTCCGCCGCCGTAGGGTCTGGTCTCGCCGTTTTTCTTGTTGCTGAACTCAACCCCGCCGCCGCCGAAGCCGACGCTGATCCGGGAGATGGGGACAAGCGTGATGCCGTCGGGCGTGACAATGGGATCGCCGACAACGGTATCGACCTTGAGCATGTTCTTCACGCTCTCCATGGTGTTCTGCATGAGTTCGCCGATAGGATTCTTATCCATTTCTGTCATTCCTTTCCTCTGTTCCCTGTATAGTTTCGTTTGTTTCTTCTGTTTTTATACCGCTGTTCTTTTCCGCCAGTTTTTTCTCTTTTTTGATCCTGCGCTTATGCCGGATCAGAACACCGAGTACGCCAAAGGCCGCCGCCAGGCCGACCCGAACGAACTGCCACAGACGAAGCGTGATGCACACCGCCACGTCCAGGCTCATTTTCTCCGCCGTAAAGTCGCAATCCGTCCGGACGTCATAGTCCTTTACGCGAAACTGGCGTGAACAGACCGGCTCCAGCGCGCAAAGTGAGGCGTTGACCGCACCGAAGGTCCTGGCCGTGGTATAGGGATCGGCTCCCGCCGCCGTATAGTGGAGCAGGAAGCGATCCACCGTCAGCTTGCCGAATTTCTTCATGCTGCCGAGAACTTTGCCGATGACCTCAAAGATCTCGTCCACCGTGAAATCCAGCTTTTTCTTTTCCTTCGGCTTTTCCTCTTTGCCCTCTTTTTCCGGTTTTGGTTTCTTTTCCTTCTTCTTACGCGGCTTTTTTTCTTTTTTCGGCTTTCCTTCGTCCTCCTTCTTTTTGGGAAGGAGCTGGATCAGGATGCCGCAGACCTTGGCGGAGACCTTGGTGTTTCCGCCGATATACTCCACGTCCGCCCCGATTGGGATCAGGAGCAGGATCAGCAGGAGCACCAGAAAGAGTCCCACCGCGCCCAGAAGCGTAAAGCCGAGCACCTTGAGGATGATGCCCAGGATATGGAGGAAGGTCAAATTACATCACTCCCCACTGCTTTGTATTTCTGAAAGACTGATTTGATCCCCGTTCTGTGCGTTCTGCAGCTGTTCGATCTTGCGCTGCAGTTCCTTCACGCCGTCGCCGCTGTTCATGTCCGGCAGCTTTGGCAGCTCGTCGAGCGAGCTGACGGACATGGTGCGTAAGAACACATCCGTCGTCCGCAGCAGCGAGGGCCGCCCCGGCACGTCCAGCTTGCCCGCCGGCTCGATCAGTCCGCGCTCCAAAAGCGTAGAGACCGTGTACGAGCTGTCCACCCCGCGCACCTGGTCGATATAGGCGCGGGTCACAGGCTGGAAATAGGCCACGATCGCCAGCGTTTCCAGCGCGCTCTGTGACAGCATAGGCGGCTTGCGCTGTTCCAGGGCCTTTGTGATATAGGGCGCGTATTCCGGCGCTGAACACATCTGCAGCTTTTCACCCAGGTGCAGCAGACGGATGCCGCGCTCTTCTTTTTCATATTGCTCCGCCAGTTCAGAGGCGCAGCGAAGGATTTCTTCCTCCTCCGCGCCGAGTACAAGCGATAATCTTGCAACGGGCATGCTCTCGCCCGACGCAAACAAAATGGCCTCCAGGGCCGACGTCAAATCTGCCATCGCAACTCACTCAACAATCTTTTCGAGAATCTCGTCCACGCTGCCGCCGACAAATTCCACGCTGTAGTCCTCTCCTCTGCGGCACAGGCGAAGGCTGCCCATACTGCAAAGCTCCAGCACGGAGATAAAGGTGGCCACCACCTCGCTGCGGGAGGTGCAGGCGGCATACAGCCCGCGCATGGTCGAGGGTGCTTTTTTCAGTCTCTCGATCAGCTCGCGGCTCTTCTCGCGAACGCTGTAAACGATCCGGCTGGGCATGGCCTCCACCACCTCGCGCGTATCCGGCGTCCGGGAGCCGCGGGCGTACAGCTGTGCCATGGCGCGCAGCAGATCCACCGGCTCGTGGCGGTAGCTGTATTCCCCGGCTGTGCGGGGCAGCGGCTCCGGCGGCTTGGTGAAGTACAGCATCCCCTTCTCCGAAGCTGTGCGCAATGTCGGCGTCAGCTTCTGCACGGCGGAGAGCGTATCCTGCGCTTTGAGCTGCTCCAGCGACTGCATCAGAAGTTCCAATTCGCTGGGTTCTTCCTCGTCGGCGGTAAGGAGCGTCTTTGTCTTGATATACAGCAGATGCGAGGCCATCTGGACAAATTCGCTGGCGATCTCCAGATCCATGCTCTGCATCTGGGCAAGATATTCGAGGTACTGATCCAGAATATCGGCGATCTTCAAATCGCGGATCTCTATTTTGTTTTTCGAAAGCAGCATCAGGATCAGGCTGAGCGGACCGGAAAAGTCCTGCAGCTCATCCCTTTCCCGGACGACGCCCTCGAGGTGAAAATTTGGGTTTTCCATGTTTTCTTATCCGAACAGGTATTTTCCAAGAAGGAAGCCCCAACGGGCAAAAATAAAGAGCTTATCCGTCAGAAAAGCGATCGCGCTGTGCAGCGGCGTGCCAAGGATGCCGGTAAACACCAGCAGATACAGCAGGAGCATGCCATAGCGCTCATAGCGCATCAGCTTATAGTATGCCTCGTCGCTGATAAGTGAGAAGAGGACCTTTGAGCCGTCCAGCGGCGGGATTGGGATCAGATTGAACACCGCGTAACCCATACTGATGACGGCGGTCAGCTCGATCATCTCCAGCAGATAGTCTGCCGCCGCCGAGCCGCTGATCGTAAACGGCAGAAACAGCAGCCCGTAGAGGAAGAAAAACACACAGGTGATCAGCACATTGCTGACCGGCCCGGCCAGCGCCGTCACGGCCATGCCGCGCTTGGGGGCGCGGAAGTTCATCATATTCACCGGAACGGGCTTGGCCCATCCCACATGCGCCACAACCATCATCACGAGCCCCATCCAATCCAGATGCCGGATCGGATTGAGCGTCAGCCGCCCGGCCCGTTTTGCGGTATCGTCGCCCAACGCATAGGCGACCAGTCCGTGGCTCAGCTCATGGAGGGTGATGCAGACAAGCGAAGGGATGACGCTGAGCAGCACACTCAAGACCGGCGAGAAATCAAAGCCCTCCCATATTTCCTGCAGCGCGCTTATGCCTATCACCCCTTTTATAGTATTTTATCAAAATGCACCGCAAAATACAAGAGATAAGAAAAGACGGAAGTAAAAAAGCTTCCGTCTTTCTGTCTTATGGTTATTCCGGAAAGATCGCCTGCAGCAGTTCTTCCCTTCCCTGTCCCTTTTCCGCCGAAAACGGGATCAGCGTCGTGCCCTCATCCAGTTCAAGGGTCTGCCGGATCTGGGAAAGATTCGGCTCGATCTCGCTCTTTTTCAGCTTGTCCAGCTTGTTGGCCACCACGATAAAATCCGCGCCGGAGCTCTTGAAATAAGCGGCCATGGTCACATCGTCGGCCGTAGGCTTATGGCGCGCATCGACAATCAGAACGCCGCGGTCATACAGGTCTTTTCCGGCAAAGAAGCTCTCCATCAGCTTGGCCCAGCGCTCTTTTTCCGAGCGGGAGACCTTGGCAAAGCCGTAGCCGGGCAGGTCAATGAAATAGGCCTTGGCGTCGATGAGAAAATAGTTGACGTGGATCGTCTTGCCGGGCTCCGAGCCGACACGCGCAAAGTTTTTCCGGTTGAGCAGCCGGTTGATGACCGAGGATTTGCCCACATTGGATTTACCGGCAAAGGCAATGCGGGGCATCGCACTCTGCACGAACTGGTCCGGGGCGGCGGCGGATTTGATGAATTCCGCCTTGTTCAGATTGGGTCGTGCCATCTTTCTTCTCCTACTGTCTCACCGCCGCGCAAAGCTCCTTGGTTCCGAGCGGCGGCACGCCATATTCGCGTTCCTGCTCCTCTGCGCTCAGGAGGGCAGTCTGCAGCACGGTGTCAATGCTCGCCGCGGTCACAAAATGCAGCGATGCGCGCACCGTCTGGTCGATCTCGGCGAGGTCGCGCTCATTCTCCGCAGGGATGATCACCGTCCTGACGCCCGCGCGCATGGCGGCCATCGTCTTTTCCTTCAGCCCGCCGATGGGAAGCACGCGCCCGCGGAGCGTGATCTCGCCCGTCATGGCGACATCGCGCCGCACCGCGCGGCCCGTCAGCGCCGAGCACAGCGCTGTGACCACTGTCACGCCGGCCGAGGGGCCATCCTTGGGAACCGCTCCCTCCGGGAAATGAATATGGATATCCTTGTTCTTGTAAAAGTCCGGGTCGATGCCCAGCGCTTCGGCGCGGCTGCGCAGGCAGGTAACGGCCGCTCTGGCCGACTCCTTCATCACGTCGCCAAGGTTTCCGGTCAGTTCGATGTGTCCCGACCCATCCAGCACGGCGCACTCCACATCCAGCACCTCCCCGCCGACAGAGGTGTAGGCAAGTCCGCGCACCAGACCGACTTCATCCTGTGCACGAAGCTCGTCGTCAATGTACTTGCGCGTGCCGAGCAGCGCTTCGAGATTCTCCGCGCGTACCGTGACGCTCTTCGTATCGCCCTCGGCGATCGCAAAGGCCGCCTTGCGGCAGATTTTCGCAATTTCCCGCTCCAGGACACGCACACCGGATTCCCGCGTGTAAAGACGGATGACGGCACGGATCGCCCCATCGTCGAAGCGGAGCTGCGTTCCCTTGAGCCCGTGCTTTTTCCGCTGCTTTACGATCAGGTGGCGCTTGGCAATCTGCAGCTTTTCCTCGTCGGTATAGCTCGACATCTCGATGACCTCCATGCGGTCAAGGAGCGCGCGCGGGATCGTGTCGGTGGTATTCGCGGTCGTAATGAAAAACACGCCGGAGAGATCGAACGGGATCTCCAGGAAGTTGTCGCGGAACGTACCGTTCTGCTCGCCGTCCAGCGCCTCCAGCAGGGCTGCCGACGGGTCGCCGCGATAGTCCGAGCCGAGCTTGTCGATCTCATCGAGGACCATCAGCGGATTGCAGCTCTTGGCCTGGATGATGCCGGAAATGATGCGGCCCGGCATGGCGCCGATATAGGTCTTGCGGTGGCCGCGGATCTCCGCCT
>CAMHER010000056.1 GCA_946184215.1 uncultured Clostridia bacterium
CAGGGGCGAAGGTCTATTCGCTGTACCACCCTGATTTGCCGCGAAGCGGCCTCATCGGTGCCCGTAACGCAGGTCTGCGGCTTTGTTATCCAAAGCAGGCTCGGAAGTGGCTGCCGGTATCGTGTACAGGATCTTTCACCGATCTAATCCCTCTCTGCGGAACACGCTTCTGCCGGCTCGTTTCGTCATCGCCGTTTATCGATATGATTTTATCACAAAGCTTTGATTTGTCAAGGAAAATGCTCGTCTTTTGCCTTTCTGACGATTGCGAAACGCTCTGCCTGTCTCGGCAAGTGCATCCGGACCGTCATCATCGGATGACGGGCGTCCTCGATCTTTTCCCCCTCTTCGTCAAACAGCTCTCCCGCCGTAAAGGATATGGGGAGCGCATTCCGGCATAAAAGCTCCAGCCGATCCCCTGGCGCAAACTTATTGCGCTGGGTAACAACGGCGTTTCCCGCCTCGTCGCAGCTTTCCACGACAGCCGCGACGTCATAGGTAGAGGTATAATTCGTATGTTCATAGCTCTGCCCCGGCATGCCAAAATAGAAGCCTGTAGAATACGGGCGGTGGCGAATCTTTCGTGTCTCCTCCGCCCATATGGGGTCCAGCTTTTCTCCTTGCAGCGCCGCATCGATTGCATGGCGATAAGCGTTGGTAACAACAGCCGTATAATAGGCTGATTTCATTCTGCCTTCTATCTTCATGCTGGTAATGCCCGCGTCGATCAGCTCCGGTATGTGCTCGATCATACACATATCGCGGGAATTGAGGATATAGGTTCCTCCGTCTTCTGTGATCTCAAAATACTCGCCCGGGCGTGTTTCCTCCACCAGATGATACTTCCAACGGCAGGGCTGTGCGCACTGGCCGCGGTTGGCATCCCGCCCGGTCATATAGTTGGACAGCAGACACCGCCCGGAGAAGGAAACACACATAGCTCCATGAACAAAGGCTTCTATTTTCAGATCCTTCGGAGTATGAGCGCGGATCTCCAGTATATCGGCAAGGGGCGTTTCCCGCGCCAGGACCACCGTATCTGCTCCGAGATCATACAGCACATTTGCCGTCTCGCTGTTGATCACGCCAAGCTGGGTGCTGACATGCAGGCCAAGCTGTGGCGCGAATTTTTTGGCAAGATGCATGACGCCAAGATCGGCAACGATAAGCGCATCGGCGCCGATCTCCTGCAGGAAGGAAAGATACTCCGGCAGACGAAGGAGCTCTTCCTCGCGCGGCAACGTATTGCAGGTCACATACAGTCCGGCTCCGGCGGCGTGTGCCTCCCGGACCGCCAAGCGAAGCGTTTCGTCATCAAAGCTGACAACAGAAGAGCGCATACCGAATTCCCGCCCGGCGAGATAAACCGCGTCGGCGCCGTAATGCAGCGCCATGCGCAGCCGCTCCATATCCCCCGCCGGGGAAAGCAATTCAACCTTCTCCGCCATAGTCCTGCGTGGCCACAAAGGCGTTGAACTGATCGATGGTTTCAAAAAACTGATGCGTTCCCGTCGCTGTATCAAGTGTAAAGAAATAGTCTCCCGTATTGGCCGGGACCAGCGCCGCATTGATTGAGCTCATGCCCGGATTGCAGATCGGCGTAGGCGGAAGACCCGTGTTGATCATCAGGTTATACGGCGAATCCTCAGACAACATTTCTGCCGTCGGTGCCCCTTCATGGTCCTGATGTACATAGAGAATCGAAGACTCAAGTCCAAGCGTCCAGCCGCTGCGGATACGATTGTATATAACGGCAGCAATCAGCGGACGCTCTTCATCGTTGGCCGCTTCGCGTTCGATCAGCGAAGCGATCTCAAGCACCTGGCGCAGGGTCATTCCTCTGTCGCTGACCTGCTTTTCCATGTCAGCGCTCATTTTCCCATAGAAATTCTGGAGGAATTTGTTGATTGCGCTCGGTGCGCTCATGCCCTTATAGAATTCATAGGTATCCGGGAACAGAAAGCCTTCGAGACGAGAAGCGTCGCCGACTTCGGTCCCGATCAGGAAGGAATATTCAAAATTTTCGTTCGCTGCGGCATCCATCAGCTCTTCATAGCTGCAAACGCCGTTCTCTTCAAGACGATAGAAGATCTGGCTCATGGTAAAGCCCTCGGGGATCGTGACGGTGACCGTTGCAGCCGCGCCGGAATTTTTCCGCATTTTCCCAATCAGGGCACGGTAATCGTAGGAGGATTTCAACTCATACTCGCCCGGTTCAAGTTTGGTGTCGGCTTTCGAGATCCTGCAGAACAGCTTAAAGAGCCATTTATACTGAATCAGTCCAGCGGATTTCAGTTCCTCCGCCACATAGTCGATATCGGCGCTGGAAACACGCTTTGTCCCGGTTACATTGCCGTCCTCATCCAAAACCTCAACGGTTTTGGACGTAAAGATTTCTGTTGGAAGCGATACCTCGGCTGTAAACAGATCTTTGTTCAATGCAAGAGCGTCTGCCGCGGACATCCAGGCCACGCACGCCAGGATGATACTGATGCAGGCGATGAAAACAAAATACATAACGCCGCCGAGACAGCCGGAATGGTATTCTCTTCCGCGGCGGACCGGCTGAAAGTCCCGCTCGGTGAGTTCCTCCTCGCTGTATTCGCCAGGCTCTTCGCCCTCCTCCGGCGCCTGCGCAGGGACAGCCCCCGTCCTTTGTGATGCGGAAGCCGCCTTGTGCAGGGCACTGTCCTCGATTTTCTTTTGCGAAGCGGTTTTCTCCTTCTCCTCATGGAGACGGAAAATCTCATTGATTTTTTCCATTTCTTCTGCCATAGGTTTACCTCCTGTCATGGAAGGGCCGTTTGTGACACCTCTCTTCGCGCTGGCATATGATAGCGCGAGCGGCGGAAATCGCCGCAGATCTGTCCGCGTCTGCCGCACAGGGCACGGCAAAGGGAGGAAAATTTTCAAGTGCGGAGAAAGGTTTCTATCATGTTCTGCAACGGGTGCAACAACAGTTATCTTTGGCTGATTATCATTCTGATCATTCTCTTCGGTTGGAACGGCAACGGTTGCGGCTGCGGCTGTGGCTGCGACAACAACAACGGCTGCGGCTGCGGCTGCTGAGCTGGGGGGTCTCCTTTGGGAGACCCTTTTATTTTTTCAGTTCTGAAAGAATCAACTGATAAATCTCTTCATTTTTCTCGTCAATGTCGCGCTCCGCGCCGTCTTTCAGATAGGGGACGCGGTGCCAGCCATAGAACGCCGCGGCCTTGTCGGCCGTATTCAGGCAGCGTTTCAGATAGGCGATATCCTTCTCGTGAATATCGGCTGTCGTATTGGTCTTCTGCTGCCTGCGGCGCATACGCGCGAGTGATAATTCTATGTTCACGTCCAGGTATATGACAAGATCGGGCCTGGGAAGTCCCATCTTCGTGTATTCCAAATCAGACAGCCAGGCGAAAAAATCGCTCAGTTCATTTTCCGGCAGCTTGCTGCCCTGATGCACGGCGTTGGAGGTCGTATAGCGGTCAGAGAGGATTACGCCTCCTCCCAGATACTTCTCGCCCCAATCCTGCTTGAAGGAAGCAAATCGATCGACCGCATAGAAGGTAGAGGCAGTATAGGCATTCACGTCACCGGGATGCTCTCCAAACTCGCCCGAGAGATACATGCGGATCAAAACACTGCTCTCTTTATCATAGCGCGGAAAAACGATATGGCTATAATCGATCCCGTCACGTTTAAGTTTTTCGCAAATCCGGCGGTACTGAGCGGATTTACCGCTTCCGTCAATCCCTTCCAGGACGATCAGCTTACCTTTACTCATTTTTTTATCATTTTCCTCTCACTCGGTATCGAAGCGATACCGGAATTATCAGCGGGATCCGAAGGATCCGCGTGATGCGTTTCGGCTCACGGATAGAACGGTAGAGCCATTCCAGCCCGATTTTGCGCCACCCCTCCGGCGCCCGATCAACATTCCCTGCAAACACGTCCAGCGTGCCGCCAAGCCCTGCCATCAATCCGACGTGAAGAGCAGACGCATTTTTGTACATCCACCTCTCCTGACGAGGAGAGCCGAGACAGACGATCAGGAGATCCGGAGACGCCGTATTGATGCGCTCACAGATTCTCTTCTCATCTGTACTGCTGAAGTACCCATGGCTTGTCCCGGCAATCACAAGTCCTGGGATCAATTCACGTAAGCGGTCCGCTGCTGCTTCGGCTATACCCTGTCGCGCTCCGAGCAGAAAGACGCTTCTGCCCCGCTCGCCCATTTTTTTCAAAAGGGAAAAAGCAAAATCGATTCCCGTGACGCGCTGATGAAGCGGTATCTTCAAAATGCGCGCCGCGGCGAGAACGCCGATGCTGTCCGGAAGCGAGAGAAACGCACTTTGCGAGATTTGCCTGAGATCGCGCTGTGTTTTTGCCTGAAGCAAGTATTCCGCATTCGGGGTAATGACAAAAGCGCCCTTTCTCTCATGCATGGCCGTCATCGCGCGATCTACTGCTTCGTTTGGCGTTGTGCTGTCAATTTCCGTGCCAAGCACGGTAACGCGTGTCATATTTGATCAAAAACCTCCCCGATCCTGTCATGAATGACGAGGTCGGCATAGCTGTCATACGGAGTCTCACTGAGATTGACCAGAACAAGCTTATTTCCCCGGTAATAGTTTATAAGGCCTGCTGCCGGATAAACATTCAGGGATGTGCCGCCGACGATCAGAACATCCGCGGCGCGGATGTAAGAGACCGCCTGAGAGAGTATATCCTGATCCAGGCTTTCTTCATACAAAACAATGTCCGGGCGGATCACGCCGCCGCAGTCACAGCGGGGTACCCCTTTGCCGTAGTTGATCACATCGGCAGGATAGGGCTTGCGGCATTTGGAGCAATAGGCGCGCAGGATGCTGCCGTGCAGTTCCAGCACGCGCTTGCTGCCGGCTGCCTGATGGAGTCCGTCAATGTTCTGCGTAATAACGGCGCGAAGCTTTCCTTCCCGCTCCAATTCAGCCAAGCGCAGATGCGCCCGGTTGGGCTTGACGTTTTCCACGACAAGCTTGGCACGGTGAAAGCGATAGTATTCCTCAGGATCGCGCACAAAAAAGCTGTGACTTAAAATCGTCTCAGGCGGATACTGCCACTGCTGGTTATAAAGGCCGTCTACACTGCGAAAATCCGGGATCCCGCTTTCCGTGCTGACGCCGGCACCGCCGAAGAAAACGATATTGTTACTGTTCCTGACGATCTCACGGAGTTTTTCTATTTGTTCGTTCACAGCGCTTTCCTCCATTCATTTCAGTATAATCTATCGCTTCCGCCCCGGCAAGCTCGGGGGCATTCATATTGCCGCGGTTTAAGAATTCTTATTGCTTTGCTTTCTCAAT
Source organism: uncultured Clostridia bacterium (assembly GCA_946184215.1). GTDB lineage: Bacteria > Bacillota > Clostridia > Oscillospirales > Oscillospiraceae > Limivicinus. Next base: position 5,334 of record CAMHER010000056.1, read on the forward strand.
GATCTTGTTGTAGAGTTCCTCTCTTTCAGCAAGGAAAACCTCATTTTCACGGTGCGTGACATAGCGGTATGTTTCATCGGAGCTCAGTGAAGAAAAAGCCGCGATCACATGCTGAGAAACCCGACAGGCGCTCATGACAAGCTCGGCTGCTTCGGCAAGAAGAGACTTGTCTTCCTCGGCAGCTCTGTCACAAAGCTCAAGAGCAAACTCCAGTGCCGGCTTTGTCATGTTGACGATCTCGGCTTCGATGCAGGTCGCCGTCTGAATCGACGCTTCGATCTCGCGCGGTCCGCCTTCCTTTTTTGCGCGGTTGATCGGGCCTTTGGATTTGACTGCCTCGTCGATCAGATGGACCATATAGCCGCGGAGGATTTCGCTGTTGCGCACAATATAATCCAGCCGCTCGTCTCCCTCGTTTGCCGCGGCACAGTTCTTGGCCACGCGCAGCACAAGCGCATTGCCCATGGCCGCCGTATAGGCAGCGGCGCTTCCCGCACCGGCCTTACTTTCGGGCGCGGCAAGAGCCGTTGTAAAGTCCTCAGCTTTCTTTTCTTTAAAAATATCAATAACGATTTTGCCAGCCATGTCAAAACGCTCCTATTCTCGGTTGAATTCACGCAGGCTCAGGCCTTCATTTTTCTGAAGTGCCCAGTTGACGCACCATTCAGAAGTAAACAGCAGAAGATTATTTCCGCGGAAATCCTGCACCCACTTTGTGTCACTCGTCAGGTTCAGAGATGAAATGTCGATATTCTCATTCTCGACCCAGCGTACGACCTCATAGGGCATGGAGCGACGGCGGATATCCACGCCGTATTCCGTTTTCAGGCGGTATTCCAACACTTCGAACTGCAGCACGCCGACGACCCCGACGATCACTTCCTCGACGCCGGTATAGGGCTCATGGAAGATTTGAATGGCACCTTCCTGGGCGATTTGCATGATGCCCTTTTCAAACTGCTTTCGCTTCATGGTATCCACACGCTCCACGCCGGCGAAATGTTCCGGCGCAAAAGTGGGGATTCCTTCAAAGCAGGCGTTCATCCCCTTCTCGCAAATCGTATCGCCGATTGAGAAAATGCCGGGATCAAACACCCCGATGATATCGCCCGCATAGGCTTCATCGATCACTGCGCGCTCCTGCGCCATCAGCTGCTGCGGCTGAGCAAGGCGCAGCGTCTTTCCGCCCTGGACATGGAAGTACTCCTTGTCCCGTTCGAATTTCCCGGAGCAGATGCGCATGAATGCAATTCTGTCGCGGTGGGCCTTGTTCATGTTTGCCTGGATTTTGAAAACGAAGGCAGAAAAGCGCTCGTCAAACGGGTCGATCTTCTCTTCGCCGGACAGGCGCGGAAGCGGCGGCATCGTCATATGAAGAAAGCTCTCCAAAAACGGCTCCACCCCAAAATTGTTCAAAGCCGATCCAAAGAAGACAGGGCTGAGCAAACCGGCGCGAACCGCCTCGATATCGAAATCATAGCCGGCGCCGTCCAGCAGCTCGATGTCGTCTGACAGGCTCTTCCTCAGCTTTTCCCCGATCAGTTCGTCAAGCTTGTCGGTATCCTCCAGCGAGCATTCGACCGCCTTGATTTTGTTCTGGCCGCGATGAAATTCGGTAAAGGCAAGAATCTCCCGCTTTTCCCGGTCATAAACGCCTTTAAAGTCCTGCCCGCAGCCAATGGGCCAGTTCATGGGATAGGTGCCAATGCCGAACTCGTTCTCCAGTTCCTCCATCAGCTCATACGGGCTGCGCGCCTCGCGGTCAAGCTTGTTGATAAAGGTAAAGATCGGAATGTGGCGCATCGCACAGATCTTAAACAGCTTTCTCGTCTGCGGCTCAATTCCCTTGGCCGCGTCGATGACCATAACAGCAGAGTCCGCTGCCATCAGCGTGCGGTAGGTATCCTCCGAAAAATCCTGGTGGCCGGGGGTATCCAGAATGTTGATGCAGTAGCCTTCATATTCAAACTGCATAACGGAAGAGGTGATCGAAATACCTCTTTGTTTTTCCAGCTCCATCCAGTCCGAAACGGCATGACGGGCTGTTGCTTTCCCCTTGACGGAACCTGCCAGCTGGATCGCCCCGCCGTAGAGCAGAAGTTTTTCCGTCAGCGTTGTCTTGCCGGCATCCGGGTGTGAGATGATCGCGAAGGTTCGTCTCCGGTTGATTTGTTCCTGTATCTGTGGCATGCAAAACTTCCTTTTATAATATAATTCCTTAATGATTTATGATATCATATGCAGTCGTCAAAAGCAAACCGTTCTCGCAGCTTTGCACAAATTCTTTCCATGTTTTCGTCGGAATACTCGATCTCGGCGCTGAAAAGACGTACATGCTCGTCACATTCTGTCATGTCACGGGCATCAAGGGCAGCGATCAGTCTGACGGAAAGCACAGCAAAAGCGAACAAAACACGAGCTTCTTCCTCTGTCTGTGCCGCGAGAAAATGGCGGTAGAGCAAATAGGACAGAATTATGCCGTATCGGGGACTGTTGAATGTTTCCGCGTCCGGTTCAATCTCGGTGCCGGATATCAGATTATTCAGCATTTCTCCCCAGCTTTGCTCCATTCTCTCCAGAAGCAGAAAAAAGCGGATCCATTCATGCATCTCAAAGGCCGGCAGCTTCATCCCCAGTTTCTGCGCACAGCGCTCAAGCCGCTTTTCAAATGGGAGCTGCGTTTCAGACAGAATATCAAACAGATCCCCGCGAAGCGACGCAAGACGTTCAATCCATTCGTCTCTCTCCTCCCCGCCGTCTGCACTCTCCTCAATAAAGGAAAGCGTCCTCTCTTCAAGCAGCAGGCGCACCGTCTCCTCGCAGCAAAGGCCGAGGCCTGTCTCTTCCCTGCCGGGAAAGTCGTTGAAGAAGCGGGGATGCAGCGCGCAGATGTCACAGAGCGCCTCTTCACCCAGCGTCTGAATGATTCGGCAGAGATTCCTCTCGTTCAGGAACGGGCAGCGCCCATCCGGGCAAAGGGTGAAATGCGGGATCTCCCCCTGTGTGATCTTCTCGGCGAGCTCCTTCCCAAACGCTCCGCCGACCGTTTGATACACGGACGCCGTCTCGGGATCAACGTCGATCTCCCAGCCGATACAACAGTTATGCCTGCAGCGGGATGCCTTGCAGAAAAAGCGGTCATAAAATGACGGTCTGACACGGATCATGCTTCTCTCCCCATAAAACATGCCCTGCGAAAAGCAGGGCATGTATACTCGTTAATCGGACACTCTCTCCATGTGTTGAGCCGCAGCGCGCAGCATCAGCTTTTTCGTTCCCGCACTTTCGAAGGCGACCTCGATCAGATAATCTCCGCCCATCGGCGTCATCTTCAGGATCTCGCCCGGGCCAAAGGCCTTATGTTTGACACGGTCGCCGACATGAAAGTCCGGCGCGGCCTTGGGCTCCGCTTTTTGCGGCGAGGGGCGGAAGGAATATGTACTCTTTCTCTGAGCTTGCCCTGTGGTCCGGGGTGCTTCAAAGCCAAGGTTCTGACGACGTTCGTGGTAATCAAACCCCTTGGGAACGTTTTTGTGGGCAATCAGTTCTTCCGGGATCTCGTCAATAAAGCGGGACACCTTGTTGGTGTTCGTGCGTCCAAAAATCATGCGCTGTCTGGCGCAGCTGAGATAGAGCTTTTTCTTCGCCCGGGTGATCGCCACATAGCAAAGGCGGCGTTCCTCTTCCATTTCCTCGTCTTCGCCGATGGCACGCAGGCCGGGGAAGATCGTTTCTTCCATGCCGACGAGAAAGACCGTTTTGAATTCCAGTCCCTTTGCGCTGTGGATCGTCATCATCACGACGCTGTCGGCGTCCTTGTCGTAGTTGTCGAGATCCGTATAGAGCGCCACATCCGCCAGGAACCCGGAGAGCGTTTGATCGCCGGACTCCTTCATATAGGTCAGGATACTGGTTTTCAGTTCTCGCACGTTCTCGGCGCGGGTCGTGTCCTCAACAGAGTTTTTTTCCTCCAGCATGCGGAGATAGCCGCTCTTTTCCAGCAGTTCATCGAGCAAAAGGTCCGGCGTGTTGTTCTCGCTGAAGGTACGGAGAGCCTTGATCATATTTGTGAACTCACGCATCTTCAGCGCGCTGCGGGCAAGTTCCGGGAAGCTGTCTGCCCGGTCAAGAATTTCAAAGAGCGTCGTTCGCTTCTCCTGTGCGAGCTCTGCGGCTGTTTCAATGCTCTTGGCGCCGATGCCGCGCGGCGGGTTATTGACAATGCGCATCAGGCGCAAATCATCGCCGGGGACAGAGATCACGCTCAAATAAGCCAACATGTCCTTGATCTCTGCTCGATCAAAGAAGCGTGTTCCGCCAATGATGCGATACGGGATGCCATTTCGTTTGAAGGCATATTCGAATTGGTTCGACTGGGCATTCATGCGATAGAGGACCGCATGCTCACGCCAGTTTGCCCCGCGCCCGTACTCCGCCATGATCTTGGAAGCGACATACTGCGCCTCGTCATTTTCATTGTCGGCCACATAGAGCTCGATCGGCTCGCCTCTGTCGCTGTCGGTCCAGAGTTCCTTGCCCTTTCGGCCCTTGTTGTTGCGGATCACGGCATTTGCTGCGTCGAGGATCTGACCTGTGCTGCGATAGTTCTGCTCAAGCCGGATCACGCGGCAGTTTTTGTATTCATCTTCGAACGAAAGAATGTTTTCAATCGTTGCGCCTCGAAATTTGTAGATACTCTGGTCGTCGTCGCCGACAACGCAGATATTGCCGTAGCCGCCGGAGACAAGCGTGGCAAACAGGTATTGCAAATGGTTCGTGTCCTGATACTCGTCAATGAGAACATACTGGAAGCGGCGCTGCCAATAAAGGCGCGTCTCTTCATTTTCACGCAGCAGCTTGACCGTGAAGAACAGGAGATCGTCAAAGTCCATTGCGCCAGCGGCAAACATCCGGCGCATATATTCGCTGTAAATCTGGCCGATCTTGATTCGGCGGATATCACCGCTTGCCTGTGCCTGCTTCAAATATTCCCCGGCGGAAACACCGCTATCCTTCGCCCGGCTGATCTCAGATAGAACCGACTTATAGGGGAAGGACTTCTCGTCAAGATTCATCTCCTTGATGATCTTTTTGGCAAGACTTTGGCTGTCAGCCGTGTCATAGATCGTAAAGTTGCTGGGAAAGCCAAGCTTTTCAGCATCACGGCGCAGCATCCGCACGCAGGCAGAGTGAAAGGTGCATGCCCATATGTCCCCTGCTTCCTCGCCAAGCATACGTTCCAGGCGGTCCTTCAGTTCGCCCGCTGCTTTGTTGGTAAAGGTGATGGCCAGGATGCGCCAGGGAGCGACGGGGTCCAAGGCGGCGATCTCTTTCGCTTCCTCGCCTCCCTTGAGGAGCGTCTGCAGCATTTGCTCATCCGCACCGGCAGGGAGC